>NZ_MWIG01000566.1:0-5198 GCF_002156145.1 Streptomyces sp. NRRL B-24572
ATCGGCCGGACAAGTCCTAGAAGCCCAGCTCCTTGGGGTTCTCGGGCTGCTCCAGCGGGGGCAGCTCCGGGAGGGAGTCCCAGGGGATCTGGCGGGCGCGGAGGTCCTTGCGGATGTGCGCGGCGAGCTTCTTGGTGTCGCGGCGGTTCATGACGGCGCCGACGGCGGCGCCCACCATTAAGGGCATGAGGTTCGGCAGGTTGCGCATCATGCGTTTCATGATCTGCTGGCGCAGTTCGCGCTTGAGCTGACCGCCGAGTGCGGCGTTGACCGTGGTGGGCTTGGCGGGGTCGATGCCCCGCTCCTCGGCCCAGGAGGTCAGATAGGCCGTCGAACGCTGGGTGATCCGGCCCGGGGGCCGCAGCCCGTAGACCTCGTGCAGTTCGGCGATGAGTTTGAGCTCCACGGCGGCGACGCCGGTGATCTCGGCCGCCAGTTCGGCCGGCAGGGCCGGGGGCACGGTGAGCATGGCGGCGGCGCCGACGCCCGCGCCCACGGTCGAGCTCGCGTTCGCCGCACCGGCGACGAGCTTGTCGGCGAGCTCCTCGGGGCCGAGCCCGGGGAACTGTCTGCGCAGGGTCGCCAGGTCGCGGACGGGGATCCGCGGGGCGAGGTCGATCAGCCGGTCGGCCAGATAGCCGACGCCGGCCTTGGCACTGTCCCCGCCACGCTTCACGCCCTGTCGGACGCCCTGCGTGACGCCGCGCCGGACGGCGTCGATCCGGTCGGAGTCGATCCTGATCCGGTCGAGCTGTGCCCGCGCGGGGTTGGCCAGCCGCCTGACGGCGCCGAGACGTCCGCCCTGCCGGGCTGCGGCCGCGTCGGCCTGTTCCTCGCGCACCGGCAGGCGCGCCGGATCCGTCTCGGCGACCTCGATGACCGCTTCGAGCGAGGCCGGGAGGCCTCGCTCGTCGTCACGTGCGCCGAGGGAGGGCAGGGAGGCGGTGCGCTCGGCTTCGGGGCCCTCCTGGGCGCCCTCTGCCGGGCCTGAGCCGCCCTTGTACGTCTCCGGGCTCCCAGGGAGCCGCAGACGCCGCTTCCGGGACGGTGTGTCGCCTGCCACGGCCGAGCTGTCTCAGTCGCAGTCGCGGCAGATCGGCTGGCCGTTCTTCTCCCGGGCCAGCTGGCTGCGGTGGTGCACGAGGAAGCAGCTCATGCAGGTGAACTCGTCGGCCTGCTTGGGCAGGACCCGGACGGCCAGCTCCTCGTTCGAGAGGTCGGCGCCGGGAAGCTCCAGGCCTTCGGCGGCCTCGAACTCGTCGACGTCGACGGTCGAGGTCGACTTGTCGTTCCGGCGGGCCTTCAGTTCCTCAAGGCTGTCCGAGTCGACGTCGTCGTCGGTCTTGCGTGGGGTGTCGTAATCCGTTGCCATGTCGCTCTCCCCCTCTGGGTGGTTGCGGTGTCTCCAGCGCACGTAACGCGTGAGAGGTCGGACTTGTGCCCGACCTGAGGCGGAGATTTTGCCTCACATCAAGGTCTGTTACTCAATCGACACCCGTCGCGCACTCTCGCGAGTGATCGGCTTCGGGTGGCGAACCGGACCGTACACGGTCCTCCGGGCGGCCCTCGCGGGCGCCACCCCGTGTACTTCCCGTCAATCCGGGCCCCGGAAACCCGGACTTTTCCTGGTTTTCCGAGGGATTTCCCGGTCACGGAGAGTGGGGGGCCGGACACCTTTTCCTGTGATCGATCACACATGAGCGTCTCAGGATCGGGGTCCCGGAATTCCGCGCAAAGCGAACGGAACCGGTCGGCTCGTGCAGTGTGTCAGATCGGCAGTGTGACGCGCATCACGAGTCCGCCGCCCTCGCGCGGCTCCGCGATGATACGGCCGCCGTGGGCGCGGGCCACGGACCGCGCGATCGACAGGCCGAGACCGACCCCCTTGTCGCTGCCGGTCCGCTCCTGCCGGAGCCTTCTGAACGGCTCGAAGAGGTTGTCGATCTCGTACGCGGGGACCACCGGTCCCGTGTTCGAGACGACCAGGACCGCCTGGCCGTCCTTGACCTCGGTGGTGACCTCCACCCAGCCGCCCTCCCGTCGCCCGCCACCACCCTTCTCCGGAAGCGCTTCGCGCTGCCCCGTCTCACTCGGCACGTTGTACCGGACGGCGTTCTGGAGCAGGTTCAGCGCGATCCTTTCGAGGAGCACGCCGTTGCCCTGGACGACGGCGGGCGCGCGTTCACCGCGGATCCGGACGCCCTTGGCCTCGGCCTCGGCGTGCACCTGGTCGACGCCCCGCTCGGCGACCTCGGCCAGGTCGACGGGTTTGCGCTCGATGATCTGGTTGTCGCTCCGGGCGAGCAGCAGCAGGCCCTCGACGAGCTGTTCGCTGCGCTCGTTGGTGGCGAGCAGGGTCTTGCCGAGCTGTTGGAGCTCCACCGGCGCCCCCGGGTCCGAGAGGTGGACCTCCAGGAGGGTGCGGTTGATCGCGAGAGGGGTCCGCAGCTCGTGCGAGGCGTTCGCGACGAACCGCTGCTGGGCCGTGAAGGCCCGCTCCAGGCGGTCCAGCATCTCGTCGAAGGTGTCGGCGAGCTCCTTGAGCTCGTCGTCCGGGCCGTCCAGCTCGATCCGCCGGGACAGGTCCGAACTGGCCACCTGGCGGGCGGTCCGGGTGATCCGGCCGAGCGGGGAGAGCACCCGTCCCGCCATGGCGTAGCCGAAGGCGAAGGCGATGATGCTCAGACCGAGCAGGGCGAAGAGGGACCGGCGCAGGAGGTCTTCCAGGGCGATGTCGCTCTGGTGCCGCAGACAGACCGAGACGGCTTCGTTGAGCTGCTCTCCGGTGCCCTGGACGGGCAGCTGGCACCATGAGGTGGTCGGCTGGACCTTGCCTTCGACCACCTTGAAGGGCAGCTCCGAGACGCTGCCGGTGAGCGCCTGGGCGGTGAAGAGGTAGATGATCGACAGCAGCAGGATGCCGGCGATCAGGAACATCCCGCCGTACAGCAGCGTCAGCCGTATCCGGATGGTCGGGCGCAGCAGCGGCCGGACGGGATCCCGGGGGTCCCAGGTCGGTTTCGGTGGCGCCTGGGGGTGGGGCGCGGGGGTCGTGGCCATCGGGTCAGATCCGGTACCCGGAGCCGGGGACGGTGACGATGACCGGCGGCTCGCCGAGCTTGCGGCGCAGGGTCATGACGGTGACGCGCACGACGTTGGTGAACGGGTCGGTGTTCTCGTCCCAGGCCTTCTCCAGGAGCTGCTCGGCCGAGACGACGGCGCCCTCGCTGCGCATGAGGACCTCCAGGACGGCGAACTCCTTCGGCGCGAGCTGCACCTCCTTGCCCTCGCGGAAGACCTCGCGGCGGTTCGGGTCGAGCTTGATGCCGGCGCGCTCCAGGACGGGCGGGAGCGGGACGGTGGTGCGGCGGCCGAGGGCACGCACGCGCGCGGTGAGCTCGGTGAAGGCGAAGGGCTTGGGGAGGTAGTCGTCCGCCCCGAGCTCCAGGCCCTCGACGCGGTCGCTGACGTCGCCGGAGGCGGTGAGCATCAGGACGCGGGTGGGCATGCCGAGCTCGACGATCTTGCGGCAGACGTCGTCGCCGTGGACGAGCGGGAGGTCGCGGTCGAGGACGACGACGTCGTAGTCGTTGACCTCGACGCGCTCCAGGGCCGCGGCGCCGTCGTACACGACGTCGACGGCCATGGCCTCCCGGCGCAGTCCGGTGGCCACCGCATCGGCGAGCAGCTGCTCGTCCTCGACGACGAGTACGCGCACGTCGTAGATCCTTCCGTTGAGCCGCTGTCCGGGATGGGACCGGCTGAAATCCGAGCACTGACTGTGCGTGTCCATCCTGCCCCGTACGCGCGTAAACCGGCTGTAAGACGGCGGTGCGGGGCCGCGGACGGGAGGGGGCGCGCGAGGGGGCGCGCGGCCCGGAACGAAGAATTCACCGGATTCTCGGGCCAGTTGAGGTTTCTCTGAGGAAAGGGCTGGGGAGGACGACTGCACACCCCGTGATCACGCCCTGTATGTGGCGCGCAACCGACCGCTCTCTGTCCCCCAGAGTTCGCAGTGCGTGATCCACCCACCCTCGGCACACCCCCGTGCCACCGGACCCACGAGGAGGGGGCGCACGATGGACGCTTTCACCGCAGGACTGCTGCACCGCATCAGGACCACGCAGACGGACCTCACGCGGGCCCGTGAGACGGGCGACGACTACCTGGCGGAGATGGAGCAGGCGGAGCTGGACGACCTGCACCGGCTGGCCGCCGAGCACGGCGTGGAGGTGGCCGCGCCGGGCGTCTGACCCGTATCACCCGTCCGACCCGTACGCACGCAGGGGCCCCGGCGCCGTTCCCGGCACCGGGGCCCCCGTGCGTCCACCGGACGGGTCCTAGTCGTGCCAGGCCCCCAGCTCCTCCAGGAGCTCCTGGAGCGGCCCGAAGAGGCCCGGGGAGGCCGCGAGCGCCAGCTCTCCGGACTCCGGCTCGCCGGGGCGGCCGCCCGTGAGGCCGCCCGCCTCGCGGGCGATGAGCGCGCCCGCCGCGAGGTCCCAGGGGTTGAGGCCGCGCTCGTAGTACGCGTCGAGGCGGCCGGCGGCGACGTCGCAGAGGTCGATGGCGGCCGAGCCGCCGCGGCGGATGTCGCGGACGCGCGGGATGACCCGCTGGGCGACGTCGGCCTGGTGGGCGCGGCGGGCCTGGACGTAGCCGAAGCCGGTGCCGAGGAGGGCCTGGTCGAGGGCGGGCGAGGGGCGGACGGCGAGGCGCCGCTCCCCCGCGTACGCGCCGCGACCGAGGGCCGCCCGGTACGTCTCGCCGCGCATCGGGGCCTCGACCACGCCGACGACGGTCTCGCCGTCCCGTTCGGCGGCGATCGAGACCGCCCAGGTGGGCAGGCCGTAGAGGTAGTTCACGGTGCCGTCGAGCGGGTCGATCACCCAGCGGATCCCGCTGGTGCCGGGGCTGGACGCGCCCTCCTCGCCGAGGAAGCCGTCGTGCGGGCGGTGCTCGGAGAGGAAGCCGGTGATCAGCTTCTCGGCGGCGATGTCCATCTCGGTGACCACGTCGATGGGGCTCGTCTTGGTCATCGCCACCGCCAGGTCGTCGGGCCGGCCGTCGCGCAGCAGCGCTCCGGCCCGCCGTGCGGCCTCCAGGGCGAGGTCGAGCAGTTCGGTGAGCAGGGGGTCGGGAACGTCGGAAACGTCGGTCACGCTGACTCCTTACGCGTACGGGCTGTCGGCTCCGGCGGC
>NZ_MWIG01000567.1:0-11838 GCF_002156145.1 Streptomyces sp. NRRL B-24572
CTCGGCGTCGACGCCGTCTGGTTCACCCCCTGGTACGCCTCCCCGATGGTCGACGGCGGCTACGACGTCGCCGACTACCGCGCCATCGACCCAGCCTTCGGCACCCTCGACGAGGCCGAGGAACTCATCGCCGAAGCCGCCGAACTCGGCCTCCGCGTCATCGTCGACATCGTCCCCAACCACGTCTCCGACCAGCACGCCTGGTTCAGGGCCGCACTCGCGGCGGGCCCCGGCAGCCCCGAACGGGCCCGCTTCCACTTCCGCCCCGGCCGGGGTGCCGACGGCGAACTGCCGCCCAACGACTGGCCCTCCCAGTTCTCCGGCGACACCTGGACCCGCGTCCCCGACGGCGAGTGGTACCTGCACCTCTTCACCCCCGAGCAGCCCGACCTCAACTGGTCCCACCCCGACGTCCGCCGCGAGCACGAGGACGTCCTCCGCTTCTGGTTCGAGCGCGGAGTCGCCGGCGTCCGCATCGACTCCGCCGCCCTCCTCACCAAGGACCCGGGCCTCCGCGACTTCGTCGAGGGCGTCGACCCCCACCCGTACATCGACCAGGACGAGATCCACGAGGTCTACCGCTCCTGGCGCGCCATAGCCGACGAGTACGACGGCGTCTTCGTCGGCGAGGTCTGGCTCCCCGACGCCGAACGCTTCGCCCGCTACCTCCGCCCCGACGAGCTCCACACCGCCTTCAACTTCAACTTCCTCGCCTGCCCTTGGGAACCCGGCCGGCTCCGCGCCACCATCGACGACACCCTCGCCGAACACGCCCCCGTGAACGCCCCCGCCACCTGGGTGCTCTGCAACCACGACGTCACCCGCACCGCCACCCGCTACGGGCGCACCGACACCGCGTTCGACTTCGCCACGAAGCGCTTCGGCACTCCCACCGACCTGGAGCTCGGCACCCGGCGCGCCCGCGCCGCCGCCCTCCTCACCCTCGCCCTCCCCGGTTCCGTCTACCTCTACCAGGGCGAGGAACTGGGCCTTCCCGAGGCCGACATCCCGCGCGACCGCATCCAGGACCCCATGCACTTCCGCTCCGGCGGCACCGACCCCGGCCGCGACGGCTGCCGGGTCCCCCTCCCGTGGGAGGCCGAGTCCCCCTCGTACGGCTTCGGCACCGGTACGGAACCGTGGCTGCCGCAGCCCGCCGACTGGGCCCGCTACGCCGTCGACCGGCAGAGCAGCGACGCCGACTCGATGCTCACCCTCTACCGCACCGCCCTCGGACTGCGCCGCACCGTGCCCGGCTTCGGCGACGGCCCACTCACCTGGCTCCCCTCCCCGGACGGCGTCCTCTCCTTCACTCGCGCACACGGCCTGACCTGCGTGGTCAACCTCTCCGACGGTCCCGTCGCCCTCCCTGCCCACGACGAACTCCTCCTCGCCAGCGGCCCCCTCGACCTTGCCGGCACCCTCCCCCCGGACACCGCCGCCTGGCTGCGCACGTGAGCCGCTGCGGGGCCGTACGCGGGATCCCGGAACCCGGTCCACTCACCGGTGTCGAAAAGGGGCCGACGGCGCCGTCCCGGGTATACCGGTGACTTCACGGGGCCGCGCAACACAGAGGGAGAACCGTCATGACGCTTCAGCGGATGGACAACGTCGGCATCGTCGTCGAGGACCTGGACGCCGCCGTGGCCTTCTTCACCGAACTGGGCATGGAGGTCGAGGGCAAGGCACAGATCGAAGGCCTCTTCGCGGACCAGGCCGTCGGACTCGACGGGGTACGCAGCGACATGGCGATGATGCGGACCCCCGACGGCCACAGCAAACTGGAGCTCGCGCAGTACCAGGCCCCGGCCGCCGTGCGCGATGGATCGCGCAACCCGCAGCCGAACACGCTCGGCCTGCACCGCGTCATGTTCGCCGTCGACGACCTCGACGACACCCTCGCCCGCCTGCGCCCCCACGGCGCCGAACTGATCGGCGAGGTGGCGCGGTACAAGGACATCTACCGACTCTGCTACCTCCGCGGTCCCTCGGGCATCATCGTCGCCCTGGCCGAACAGATCGGTTGAGATCCCGAAGAGCCGCTTTCACCTCGGACAGGCGTCAGTGCGGTGGGGCGTCGGCGCCTGGGCGGTGACGATGCGGGGGAGCGCGCCCGGGTGCTCCCTGACGAGCCAGTCGACGAGCTCCTCCCGTACGGCGCAGCGGGTCGTCCACAGGTCGTCGGGGTCCTTGGCGGTCATCAGGGCGCGGACGGTGATACCCGTCGGGGAGGTGTCGGTGACGGCGAGGTCCCAGGCCCGCCCGTCCCAACCGGGGCACGTGCCGAGGAACGTGCGCAGGTGGGTGCGCATCAGATCGACGGGCGCGGAGTGGTCGCAGTGGAGGAAGACCGTTCCCGTCAGCTCGTTGCCTCCGCGCGACCAGTTCTCGAAGGGCCGGGAGGTGAAGTAGGAGACGGGCAGGGTGACGCGGCGTTCGTCCCACGTCCGGACGGTGAGGAAGGTGAGCGTCACCTCCTCCACCGTGCCCCACTGCTCGTCGACGACCACCGTGTCGCCGATGCGGACCATGTCGCCGAAGGCGATCTGGAAACCCGCGAAGAGGTTGCCGAGCGTCGACTGCGCCGCGACGCCCGCCACGATGCCGATGATGCCGGCGGAGGCGAGCAGCGACGTGCCGAGCCCGCGGAACGTGGGGAACGTGACGAGGGCGAAGGCTGCGGCGATCACGCCCACGGCCACCGACACGACCCGGCTGAGCAGCGTGACCTGCGTCCGGACGCGGCGCAGCCGGGCCGTGTCGCGCGTACGACCCGCGTACCGCGCGTACGCGGACTCGACGACGGCCGAGACCACGCGGACGGTCAGCCAGGCGCCGCCCCCGATCAGACACAGCAGGAGGACGTGGTCCAGCAGTGCGGCACGATTCAGCAGAGGTGGCCATTCGGTCACGCGGTAGGACCACCGGAACACGGCGCACAGCAGGACGGCGTAGAGCGGGATACGACAGCGCCGCAGCAGCCCCCAGAGCGGAGTGTCGGGGTGGCGTGCGTCCGCGTATCGCGCGAAGAGCTCCGCCGCCCTGCCGACGGCCAGAGCCGCCAGCACCGAGCAGCCGAGGACGATCGCCAGTCGCACAACGCTTTCCATGACTCCCCACTCGACGAAGGAACGTGGTCGTCCCTCTCGCCTCACCCCACGGGCGTCCGGCAAACACGCGGTGGCAGTGCCCGGGAGGCCGCCGCGGGCCGCGGCACGGAGGGTGAGGCGGCGTGATTCCCGGGGACCGGGGTACGCGAACGGTGCAACCCCGCTCTGGAGGGAGCAACCATGCGTCTGGGACTGTTCATCATGATGATCGCTGCCGGTGCCATTCTCGCGTTCGCGACCGACTGGGAACTCGAATCGGTCGACCTCGATCTGGTCGGGCTGATCCTGATGGCCGTCGGTCTCCTCGGCACCGCCGTCTACACGAGCGTTCTCCGGCGTCGCCGGATGGTGGTCCCGCCCGTGGACCCGACGGTCACCGAAGACCGGCGCGACCTGCTCTGACTCGGCCGGCACGGCCGGCGGCCATGCGGCAGTCCCGCACCATGGTTCCTCCGGTGCGGGGCCTCGGCTCTCCGGCTCGTGGCCGGAGCCGTGATCTTCCTCAGCGCTTCGTACACGCTCGGGCGGGACGCGCGGCGACTCCGCACTGGGCCGACCGCCTGACAACGGCGCCGTTCCGACCAGCCCCGCCAGTCGTTACAACCGGCTGTCGATGTGGGCCATCTACGGCACGTGGGAGCGGGTGTTCATCGCGCTGGTCGCACAGGCCGACGCCGACGACGACCTCAACTGGGCTGTGTCAGCGGACTCCACCCTCGTGCGCGCACACCAACACGCGGCTGGGGCCCGCAAAAAGGGGCCCCAGCCGGCGAACCGGCAGACCACGCCATCGGCCGGTCCCGCGGCGGACCGACCACAAAGATCCACCTGGCCTCCGATGCCTCCTGCCGACCACTGGTCTTCGTGCTCACCGCAGGACAGGCCGGTGACGCACCCGCCTTCGCTCACGTCATGGCCCGCCTTCGCGTTCCTCGACGGCGAGGACGGCCCCGCACCAGGCCGGACGTGGTCCTGGCCGACAAGGCGTACTCCTCCCGCGCGATCCGCGAACACCTGCGCAAGTGAGCGCTTCGTCTGGCGATAACCGCCACATGAAACGTTCGCGCGGAACCGAAACCCCTGGGGTCAGTCCTGATCTTGGCTGTACTGGGCCGCGTACCAACTGGAGTCGATGGCGGGGTTGCGCAGCGCCCCCCAGAATCGGTCGTCAGGTATCGGTGGCAGGGGCTGATCGCCCAGGTCCGCATGCAGGTCCGCACGCCAGTCGAGAGTGAAGTGACTCCGGGTCTCCGCGCTCTCGCACACGGACCTGTACGGGGACCCCCAGATCCCGAGGGCTATTTTCTCCGCGGCCCACCTGCGCGTGTGGTCTCGGCCGGTGTCGGCCTGTGCGAGCACCGCGCGGAGTCGCAAGGCGAGCGGGCCGGTCTGGTCCGGCTGCGGCGGGGTCACACCGCGTTCCCACGCGTCCAGGGCCGTCTTGACCTCCGGGTAGTTGTTCAGGCCCGTTTCGACCGCCAGCCTGCGCAGCTGCTTCCGCGCGGCGTCGACCACCTGCTCATACGGCAGGACTGCGATCAGCGCACCGAGTTCCTCATGCCCGTCCAGGTGGCTCACGTGGAGGAGGTCGGTGGGACTGTAGGACAGGTCCAGTTCTGGCAGCTGCTCATCCGGTGCGGGAAGGGGCTCGTCGGCACTGTACTGCGGACTGGCAGGCGGACGCCCCTCCCAGAACAGCCGGCCGTTGAACGTGACGACACCGGCGTCCCGGCCGCGCTCGAGCGTGCCGGCCAGTTCGGCCAGATACTCACCCAGCGAGTCGGCCTTCCCGAAACCGGTACCGGTCTCGTCGAAGAACCGTCCGATCGCACCGAAGGAGTCCCGCCCGGTACGGCAATCCATCAGAAGACCGTCCGACGTCACGTCGTAAGAACCGAACTTCACGTAATCGTGAAGCCAGTAGTCCTCGGTCTCCCCGTCGAGGCCCTGGTCGATGCCGCGCATGAACCCGGTGTCCCCGAGGATTCCGCTCACTCCGAGCAGCCGGTCGCCCGTGCTGAAGCGGAAAGCCTCAGGTCCCTCCAGCGCCCCGTTGTGCCGGAGGAGTGAAGCGACCAGGTCCGGAGGAAAGGTGACCCCCAGTTCCTGTTGCGCTGCTGCGATCTCCTCGCCGCGTGCAGGCGGCCGAAGCGTGGCAAACGTGCGGGGCGCGTGCTCGCGCAGCCACGCGTCGATGCGAGTCCATGAGTCCTGGACCAGGTCTGATGTCATAGGGCCGACCTTAGAACCAGCGGCTGACAACAGCTTGATCGTTGCTCACCGGCCTTGCCGCCGGGTCGGCGTTCGGGCCGGCAAGCTTCGAGCGGCCACTTGTCCCGGCTCATCAAGCTGCTGGCACCGGACGCTGCAGGTCAATACACCTAGAGGGAAGGGGCAGCGTTGATCGAACGGTTTTCCCGGGCCGGGGCGGGGACTCTGGGGCGAACCGTGGTGAATTCGGAAAGACCCCGTCACAGAATCGTGAAGCGGGCACGCGAACCTGGTGTTCACCACAGCGCAGCACGTGCGCTGCCATCGGGGGGAGTACCGCCATGAGTTCCGTTCGCAGAGCCGCCGCCGTCCTGGTCGCCGTGTCCGCGCTGGCCCTGACCGCCTGCGGGCCTTCCGAGGACGGAGCCGCGGGCGGCGCCGGTGCGCCGAGCGCGACGCCCCCCGCCTCCACCGCCCCGTCCACGCCCGTGAAGCCGACGCCGGCGAAGCCCGCCGAGTCGTCGAAGCCGTCGGGGCCCGCCACGCCGTCGAAGCCGGTCAAGCCCACGAAGCCCGCCGGGACGGGCTCGCCGTCGACCGATCCGGACTACGACGTCTTCCCGTGCAGCACGTACGACGTGACGTTCACGGCGAATCTGGCCGAGGCGACGACCAGCAGCTACCTGCTGAAGATCACCAACAAGAGCGGCAAGCCGTGCCGGGTGATCGGCCACCCGATCGTGACCTTCGGTGACCTGGATGGGCAGGCGACCCAGCGCGGCGCCGCCCCCGGCATCGAGGACGCCATCCGGCTCGCCCCGGGCGAGTCCGCCTACGCGGGGCTCATGGGCGGCCTGAAGGGGGCCACGAGCAAGACGGTCTCCTCGATCGCGATGACCATGGACACCGAGTCCGACCTGAAACAGGTGCCGCTCAAGGCCTCGACGCCCGGCTTCAACGTCTCCCCCGACAACTCCGTCACCGCGTGGATGGACAACGCCGAGGACGCGCTCAGCCTGTGACCGGAGTTCCCCCACAGCCGGCCACGGAGACTCCTCCGTGGCCGGCTGTTCAGGTTTCTTCCGCGGCCGACTGCAGCCGTACGCGGCAGCGCCCGGACCCGGGCCCGGGCACCAGGCGCGCCTCGATCCCGGTCTCGTCGATGCCCTTGAGGACACCGTGCAGCAGACGGAGGTTCATGCCGCACACCGTCCGGGTGCGCTCCCGGGCCAGGGCGTGGAAGGGACAGTCGGCCAGGACGATGGCGTCGTCCTCGTGGCGCGGCTCGAATCCGTACCGATCGAGGAGCTCGAAGACGTCCGCCCGGTTCTGCTCGCCCAGCTGTGTGCCGGGCCTCTCGGCGGCGGAGACGCCGGGGTCGCGTACTTCCTTCGGGGTGTCCACATCGCGCTGCGTGACTTCGGGCCGCTCCTCGGGGCCGTCGCGCTCGCCCGCCTTGCCCGGCGCTACCGCGTCCAGCGGCACTGACCCGTCCGGGCGGGCGGCGCTCCGACGGTGCCACCCCTCCCTGACGACGCGCTGAAGCCCGCATCGGCCCGGCGCGCCGAAACCCGCTTCAGCCCAGGACCGTGGTGTACGCCGCCTCCCGGACCTCCCGATCCGGGTGGCGGCGCAGGCCCACGACGGCCGCTCGGCAGACCTCCGGCCAGTTCATGCGGGTGCCGAGAACCGTGGCGAGGGCGACGGCGAGGAGGCCCTCGACGAGGCCGCCCTCGCCGCCCAGGGCATCGACGGCGGCCAGGGCGGCGGCGGGATCGGCGAGCGACCTGCCGTACAGGTGCGCGTCCTCCATGTCCTCGGCCACCCGCACCGCGAGGACGGGGCGGCCTTCGATCGCCGAGGTCAGCTCGCGGAGCGAGCGCAGCAGTTCGGGCTCAGTCGCCTCCAGGTCGACCGCCCGTACGAGGAGGGCGGTGCGGGTGGCGGTGACCGCCGGTTCGCCCGCCAGCTGCCGGGCCAGGGCGGCACACATCCGGTGGTCCCGGATCGACGAGCCGAGGAGGGATTCCAGGCGACGGCGCGCCGGCAGATCCCCACGGCGCCCGCCGCCCTCCGGTTCGCCGGCGGCGACGAGCGCCAGAAGCCGGTCCACGACGTCGTGCAGCAGGCTGCCGGGCTCCACGCCGCCGATCGGGTGGGGCAGTTCGGACTGGGCGAGCTCCGCCAGCCCGTAGCCCGCCCGATGCGTACGCAAGGGAGAGGCGAGGTCCGTGTAGACGCTCGCGAGGGCGGCGCCGGCCGCGGGTGTGTACCGCGCCCAGTCGCGGAGGCCGAACAGGGCTCGGCCCGCGATCTGTTCCTCGGGTACGAAGGCCAACCGGGCGACGAGCTCGCCGTACCGCGACCGGTGGGCCGGGGCCAGGTCCGCCGGGCTCGGCTCCAGGAGCGCGCTCCTGGCGGCGTCGGGTCCGTCGGCGCACGCCGACTCCAGCAGGGCCCACATCTCCTCGTCCGGCAGCAGCGCCGTGGCCAGCCCGACGACGGTGGCGTGCACGTCCGGATGGAGGCCCGGAGCGCGGCCCACGCCGGACAGGAGCGCGGTCGCGGCGCCCGGG
This sequence comes from Streptomyces sp. NRRL B-24572, assembly GCF_002156145.1. Lineage (NCBI taxonomy): Bacteria > Bacillati > Actinomycetota > Actinomycetes > Kitasatosporales > Streptomycetaceae > Streptomyces > Streptomyces sp. NRRL B-24572. Next base: position 7,898 of record NZ_MWIG01000567.1, read on the forward strand.
GGCAGATGGCGGGCGGCGAGCCGGGCGGCCGCCTTCCTGACGGTGACCTTCACCCCGGTCTCGCGGGTCAGGACGTCACGGAGCAGGGCCGCGACCTGGCCGGGCCGGGCGTGGGCGGCGGCACGGGCGGCGGCGGACCAGGCGGCCGCCGCCTGGTCGTCGCCCGCGTGGTCGAGCAGGGCGCGGAGGGCCGAGGCCGGGGCGTCGGTGTGGGCGGCCGCGTCCAGAGCGGCCGCCGTCAGGGGGAGCGCGACCTGGTCGGCCGAGTCCTCCGCCGAACCCTCGGCCCCGGCCGCGGTGGGCACCGGGGCGGTGTACCGCCGGAGCAGGGCGCTCCCGAACACCGGCACCGGGGCCACCGCACGGAGCAGCGCGGCACGCTCGTCGAGACCGCGGCCGGCATCGGCGATGACGTCCGCTGCCAGCCGGACCGCGGCCTCCTGCTGCCGGGGCAGCCACCGGTCGGCGTACCGGAAAGGGGGCAACGGCCGGGGCGCGCCCGTCGCGGGGAACCGGCCGCCCGGGAGCGGTGTCCCGGTCAGGGCGCGGTCCAGCAGGTCGGTGCGCTCCGCGGCGAGTACGGCGAGCACCTCGGGCACGAAGACGGCGGACGGCTCCCGCTCCAGCAACCGGGCCACGCGGTCGCCCCGGGTCGCCGGATCGGCCAGCCAGGCCGCCGCGACCTCGCCGAAGACCCCGTCCGGGCAGGTGCGCAGGACCTGTTCGAGACGATCCCGGAGTCCCGGGATCCGGTACGCGTGGCGCCCGCCGGACCTGACCAGCGCCAGCAGGGGCGCGACGTCGCCGTTGGCGATGGCCCGGTCCAGCCACGGCCCGAGTGCGTCGAGCAGGGCGCCGGCCCCGCTGCCGCGCAGCGCCTCGCCGAAACGATCCAGCTCCACCGTTCCGGTGTGGGCGGTGAGCGCTTCCGTCAGGCGTACGGCGGTCGGCAGGGCGGTGGCGGCGGCTTCCGTACCGCCCACGGCGGCGGAGAGCAGGGTCACCGCCAGGGACCGGATCGCGTCCCGGGTCCCGGGCGAGCAGTCCCGGGCCCTCAGGGCGTCCAGGCACAGCCGCTCCAGGGATGCGGACCCGGTGCGGCCCCCGGCGGACGCGCCGGTCCGGAGGGCGGCCACGAGCAAGGGCACCGGCAGCTCGGCGAGGGCGGACAGGGCCTCCCCGCGTACGGGGTCGCGTTCGTTGGTCAGCCGGCCGGCGGCGAGCGCGAGCACCTCCGCGACCTGCTCCGGATCACGGGTGTGGCCGGCGTTGGCGACCAGCCGGTCCCAGATCGTCCCGCGCTCGTCGGGGTCGTTGCTGCGGAGGCCGGCCAGCAGCTGTGGGCGGGCCTCGGTGGTCGGCAGCAGGGCGAGGAGTGGCCAGAGGTCCCAGCTCGCGTGAGCTGCGGCGCGGATCTTCTCGATCTCTGTACGGGCGCGGGCGTGCCGCTCGGCGGTCGGCAGCGGGGCGAGCACCCCCGCGTGCGCGCGGACGTTCCTGTACGGGGCGCCCATGGCGACGACCGCGTCCAGGAACCCGGGCCGACGCGCGGGCGGCACCGACCGCAGCAGAAGGCCGAAGGCCTCCCGGTGGAACCACCGGCCCCCGAGCGCGGGCAGGGACGGCGGGTTCGCCGCCGCCAGCCGCCGCGTGACCGCCGGGCCGGGGGTCCGTTCCCACCGCGCGGCCGCGCGGCCGGGGTCGGCGAACCAGCGCACGACGCGCTCGGCGTCGACCGCGACGAGATCGCCCAGCCGGTCGTGCACCGGGCCGGGCAGGCCGTCGGGGCCGTACCGTTCGAGCAGGTCGAGGACGCGCTCCGGCGCGGCGGGCAGGGCGGCGGCGATTCCGGCGGCGTGTCGCCGCCACCACTGGCCGCGCAACCGCTGGGGAAGGCCCTCGAGTTCCCGCTCCACCTGGTCGAGGACGGCGGCGGGATGGCGGACGGCCAGGGCGCTCCAGTCCTCGAACGCGAGCGCCCCGGCGAGTTCCGGCAGCAGCCGCGCGGTGAACTCCGCCGAGCAGCCCGCCAGCAGGCGGGCCGCGTCCCGGCCGCCGTACTCGGTGCGCACCCGGAGCACCAGCCGCTCGGAGAGTCCGGGCCGCCGCCCGTCACGCAGCAGCCGTGCGAGGTCGGCGCGGACCACGGCGGGCGCGTCGTCGTAGGCGGCCTCGACGGCGGCGTCCGCGACGGGCAGCCGCCGGGCGCCGCGCAGCGCGTACCGGCGGACCACCGGATCCGGGTCGGCGAGCCGAGCCGCAAGGTGGGCCGCCTCCCCGGCGGTCAGGGCCGCCAGCGCGGCGAGCCGGCGCTCGTACGGGCCGCGTGCGTCCAGGGCGGTCAGCAGGGGGCGCAGTGCGCCCCGGGCGGCGAGCCGGTGAGCGGTGACGGCGGTGAAACGGAGCCGGTCGGCGTGCGGCAGGGGTTCGAGGGCGGCGAGCAGCTGCTCGGCAGTGGAGATCATCGCGGGCATTGTGCGCGAGGGTGCGACCCCGACTCCACCGAATATCGGACCGGCCGCGTGAACGACCGCCCTACGGGACGCTCTTCGCGACCGAGGCCCGCCACAGCCGGACGGTGACCCCGCGGGCCAGTGCGGTCCCGATCACCGCCCACGTGGCCGGGTGGGTCCACACGGCGGTGTCCAGCTGCTGCGCGAGGACGAAGACACCCATGACGACGACGAACCAGCCGAACGCCGTGCGCAGCGTGTCCTGCGGGATACGGCCCGCGAGCCGGCCGCCCAGCAGGCTGCCGACCACCGCCGCCGCGGTCACGGTCAGGGCCGGAGCCCAGTCGATCCCGACGCCCGAGAGGTGTCCGGCGAGCCCGGCGAAGGAATTCATCCCGATGACGAGGAGCGACGTGCCGACCGCGACGCCCATCGGCAGCCCGCCGAGGACGGCGAGTGCCGGGACGACGAGGAAACCGCCGCCGGAGCCGACCAGGCCCGTCACCGCACCGACGGCGAGGCCCTCCACCGCGATGCGCTTCAGGGACGGATCGGCACGGACCCGCTCGGGCTCCTCCCGCCACGGCTCCTCCCGGCCGGACCCCTTCCGCCCCGGCTCCTCCCGGCCGGGCCGGGGCCTGCGGAGCATCGCGGCCGCCGTGGCCGGCATCATCAGGGCGAAGGCGACGAGCAGGACCGTGCCCGGAACGTACTCGGCGAGCCGTCCGCCCCCGTACGCGCCGACCATGCTGAATCCACCGAAGAGGAGCCCGGTCCGCCAGTGGACCCGGCGGGCCCGGGCGTGCGGGACCAGCGCGGCGAGGCTGGTGACGCCGACCACGAACAGGGAGGCGGTGATCGCCTCCTTGCTGTCCTGCCCGGCCAGGTAGACCAGGATCGGCACGGTCAGGATCGTGCCGCCGCCCCCGAGGGCGCCGAGGCTGACGCCGACGAGCAGGGACGCCGCGACGACCAGGACGGTCACGACGTGCTCCGCAGCTCCGCGATCGCCGTGCGGACGTCGGGGCGCGGCCCGCGGTTGTACGGCAGCTTGGACAGCAGCACGCCCATGGCGCAGGAGTTGCTGAGGGCCGCGTAGGTCAGGCCGGCTCCGACCGCGGTGCCGATCAGACGGGCGCCCGGGACGAACACCCCGATCAGACCGGTGGCCAGGACGATCGAGCCGGCCACGAGCCGGACCTGGCGCTCCATGTCCCACCGCTCCGGACCCCGGTCGACGGGCGCCCCGGCCGTCTCCCAGGCGACGATGCCGCCCTCCAGGACGCGGAGGTTCGGCAGGCCGCCCTCGGCCAGGGCCTTCTCGGCCTGCGCGGCACGCGCCCCGGAGCGACAGACGAGCACGACGTCCTCGTCGAGGTGGGCGAGGAGCTCGGCACGGTGCTCGCGCAGGGTGTCGAGGGGAACGTTGTACGAGCCCGGGATGTGCGCCGTACGGAACTCACCCGGCGTGCGGACGTCGAGCAGGCG
>NZ_MWIG01000568.1:0-7976 GCF_002156145.1 Streptomyces sp. NRRL B-24572
CCCGTACCTCCAGTCGGAGCGCCGGGAGATCTACCTCAGCCATGTCCGCGAGCTTCTGAGACGCGACCGCGCGTACCCCTGCTTCTGCGGCAAGGAGCTGCTCGCCCGGAGCGCGGAGGAGCAGCGTGCGGGCCGCTCGCCGCTCGGCTACTACGGGCGCTGGGCGCCGTGCCGGACGCTCGCGCCGGAGGAGGCCGCGCGTCGGCTCGCGGCGGGCGAGCCGTACGTGGTGCGGTTCCGCTGCCCGTACGAGTTCCCCGGCCGGGTCCGGTTCACGGACCGCATCCGGGCCTCGGTCACCATGCAGGACAACGGCAACGACATCGTCCTCCTGAAGTCCTCACAGGAGGAACTCCCCCTGCCCACCTACCACTTCGCGCACGTCGTGGACGACCACCTGATGCGGGTGACGCTGGTGGTGCGCGGCGAGGAGTGGCTCTCCTCGACCCCGGTCCATCTGCAGCTGCACGCGGCGCTGGGCTTCGAGCCGCCCGCGTACGCGCACCTCGCCCCGCTCATGAAGGCCGAGGGGCCCTCGCGCCGCAAGCTCAGCAAGCGCAAGGACCCCGAGGCGTCGGTGGACTACTACCTGTCCGCCGGCTATCCCCCGGCCGCCGTCCAGCACTATCTGCGGGGCCTCGCCAACATCCGGCTCATGGACGTCCCCACCGCCGAGGCGCTCGCCGCCGACGTCCGGCTCGACGGCATGCGCCCCTCGGGCCCTCTGCTCGACCTGCCCAAACTGCACTCCCTGAGCCGGGAGTTCATCGCCTCGCTCACCCCGGGCGAGCTGTACGCGCAGCTCCTCGCCTGGGCGGAGGAGTACGACCCGGAGCTCGCCTCCGTCCTCGCTCGCCACGAGGAGCTCGCCCTGGCGGCCGTGGCCACGGGCCGGCCGGAGGGCGCGCCCGCCCGCAAGGACCTGGAGCGCTGGTCCTGCTTCCGCGACCGGTACGGCTTCTTCTTCGCGGAGCTCTTCGGCCCGGCACCGGCGCCCGGGGACGACCGCTACGGCGGCCTCGCCCCGGAGCTCGTGCGGCGGATCGCCGCCGACTTCGCCGCCGTCTCCCCCGACGAGTGGTACGCGAAGCTCGGCGACATCGCCGGGCGCCACGGCTTCGCCCCGGACACGAGCACCTGGCGCGGGGATCCGGACCGCTGGGCGGGACCGCCGCGCGTCGTCGCGAACGTGGCCCGGGTCGCGCTCACGGGCGCCACCCGCAGCCCGGACCTCTTCGCCGTGGCCCGGGCTCTGGGCCGGGACGAGGTGGTGCGCCGCCTCACCGCCGTGGCGGGGTGAGGCGGCACTGCGGGCCGACCGGGTCGACGGGCGCGGGACGGCGGGACGACGTCACGCTTCGGGTCGGGCGGCTCGGGAGGGGACGCCAGGGGCGGACAGGGGACTGTCCTCAAGATCACCGAGCGCGCTCCGACGCTAACCGCCGGGGCCCCGGCACCCCGGCGCGACACACGGCGCGGGGCGCACCGACGGGCCCGCTCACCACTTCGGCGGAGCGCACTCGGGGTCGTACGGACCGGCCCGCCGGTCCCCCGGGCGCACCGATCCGCACGACGGCCGCCCCGGAGCCCCGCGGGCCGACCGACGGGCCCGAAGCCCCGCGTGTCCGACCGCGGCCCACCGGCGGGCCCGAAGCACCGCGGACCCGACCGCGGCCCACCGACGGAGCCCGAAGCCCCGCGCACACACCCGCACGGGCCGGACCAGCCCTCACCATCGGGCCACGCGGCTCCTCGTACCTGGTCGCGGCGCCCCTCGTACCGGGCCCGCGGAGCCCCTCGCGCCGGGCCGCACGACCCCTTCGTACCGGCCCCGGCCAGGCTCCCCGCACCGTCGATCCTGGCCAGACACGCCGGCCACCTGGCAGGATCGCTGCATGTTCGCCTCGCTCTCCCGTGCCGCCCGCCGCCGTCTCCTGGCGGTCTCGGCGGCGCTGCTCGCGCTGTGCGGGGTGCTCGTGTGGTGGCTGGTCCCCTTCGGCTCCCCCGCCCCGAGCGGCTCGGTCACCTTCAGTACGGGTGTCCCCACCGGCGTCTACCAGCAGTACGGGGAGCTCCTCAAGAACGCCCTGGCGCAGGACCTGCCCGAGGTGTCGATAAAGCTCAAGGCCAGCGAGGGCTCCCAGCAGAACCTGGCCCGGGTGGCGACCGGCGAGGCCGACTTCACGGTCGCGACGGCCGACGCGGTGGCCCAGTACCAGCGCGAGCGCAGGCCCGGCTTCGAGCGGCTGCGCGGCTGCGCACGGCTCTACGACGACTACGTCCAGCTCGTCGTGCGCAAGGGCTCCTCGCTGCAGAAGGTCCGGGACCTGCGTGGCCTGCGGGTCGGCGTGGGCCAGGACGGGTCCGGCGTACGGCTGATCGCCGACCGGGTGCTCGCGGCGGCCGGCCTGGCCCCCACCCGGGACATCCGACCGGTCTCGGCGGGCATCGACACGATGCCGAGGCTCCTGGAGCGCGGCGAGCTCGACGCCTTCTTCTGGTCCGGCGGACTGCCCACCCAGGCGGTGCAGACGCTGTCCGAGCGCTTCCCGATCCGGCTGATCCCGCTGGACGCGAAGCTGGTCGACCGGCTGCACGACGTCGGCGATTCGACCCGGTACTACCGGTCGGCGGTGATCCCCGCGGACGCGTACGACAAGGCGCAGGACGGACAGCCGGTCGAGACCCTGGCGGTGGCGAACCTGCTGGTCACCACGGTGGACGCGAACGAGGACCTGGTGGAGGGCTTCACCCGTACGGTGATCAGGAGCAGGGACGGGATCGGCCGCCAGGTCCACCCGGCCCAGCTGGTGGACCTGCGGACGGCGGTGTACACCGAGCCCCTGAAGCTCCACGACGGCGCGCGGCGCTACTACCGGTCGGTGAAGCCCTGACGACAGGGCCTAGGTGTATTGACCCGCAGCGTTGTTGACGCGGGTGATGGGCGGGTGTCCGTCGAGTGCGGTGTGGCAGCGGTGGTGGTTGTAGGTGTGGAGGAAGTCTGCCAGGGCCGCTGTCCGCTCGGTGTTCGAGGTGTAGGGCCGCAGGTAGGCCCACTCGTCGAGGAGGGTGCGGTTGAAGCGTTCGACCTTGCCGTTGGTCTGCGGCCGGTAGGCCCGGGTCAGCTTGCCGGTCGCGCCGAGCTCGGCGAGGGCGTTCTTCCAGGCCAGGCCCTTGCGGTAGGCCCAGGCGTTGTCGGTCAGGACCCGCTCGATGCGGTCGATGCCCTGGGCCTGGAAGAACGCGGCCGCGCGGGTCAGGAAGGCCGCGCAGGTCGCGACCTTCTCGTCCGGGTGGATCTCGCTGTAGGCGAGTCGGGAGTGGTCGTCGACGGCGGAGTGGACGTAGTCGAAGCCCATGCCGCGGATCGGGCGGCCGGCCTGGCGGCCGTTGGTCCTGTGGCCGCCGCCGTCGGGGATCCGGCCGAGCTTCTTCACGTCCACGTGGATCAGCTCGCCGGGGCGCTCACGCTCGTAACGGCGGATCACGACTCCGGTCGGCCGGTCGAGCCAGGCCAGCCGGTTCAGCCGGTGGCGGGTCAGGATCCGGTGCACGGTCGATGCGGGCAGGCCCAGGATCGGGCCGATCCGGGCCGGGCCGAGCTTGCGGGTCCGCCGCAGCTCGCAGACCCGCTCTTCCATCGCGGAGGCGGTCCGGTGCGGGGTGGTGTGAGGCCGGCTCGACCGGTCGTGCAGTCCCGCCTCGCCCTCGGTCCGCCACCGGCGGATCCATTTGTGGGCGGTGGCCCGGGAGATCCCCATCTCGGCCGCCGCATGAGCGACCGGACGGCCTGAGCAGACACGTTCGACCAGCAGTCTCCTACCGAAGACGGTCAGCCGGGCATTACGGTGGGGCACGAAGACCTCCGTGCGGTGAGTTCCTAGACAGCTCCCACCACACCGGAGGTCTTCGCCATGTTCAAGACCAAACCAGTGTCAACAACGCTCGTGATCAATACACCTAGGACCTGCGGCTCGGTCCTGGTGCGGATCCCGCCCCTCGGTCCCGGCGCGGGGCCCGCCGCCCGGCTCTAGCGCGGGACCTGCTGCTCACCGAGGGCGCTGAGGCCGCGGGTCAGGGCGGCGCGCTGCACGTCGCTGAGCCCGGCGGTCAGTTCGGCGTCCGCCTCCTCGGCGGCTTCCGCGCAGCGGGCGAGGAGGAGGCGGCCCTCGGTGGTGAGGGTGAGGACCTGGCGACGGCGGTCCTCGGGGTCGCGGACGCGTTCGACCGCGCCGAGCTCCTGGAGCTGGTCGGCGAGGGCCACGATCAGGCTGGGCGCGACGCCGAGGCGGGTGGCCAACTCCTGCTGGGAGGCCCCGGATCCGGCGTCGAGGGCGGCGAGGAGCCCGGCGTGCTTGGGCTTGAGTCCGATCGCCTCGACCCGGGCGGCGAAGCGGTCGGAGGCCAGGGCGCCGAGGGTGCCCAGGTTGAAGACCAGTGTGGCGCGCAATGCGGCTGCTCCCTTGACATCGTTCATGCCCAGAATGATACCGTCACCATATCGTTCACAGCTCGAATGATTCAGGGGGAGATGAAATGGATGTTCTGCCGGCGGCCAATGGGCTGGCCGCACTGGCCAGTGCGGGATCGAGCGTGGCCGGGGTGTTCAGGCCCGGCCTCGCGCTGCCCGACGGGGAGCCGGTCACCACCGGGACTCAGGTGTACGTCCAGGCCTACGCGGCACGGGCGGTCCCCCTGGGCCTTGCCACCGCGGCGGCGATGTGGACGGGCGACACGGCGGTGGCCCGGTCGATGCTGCTGGTGTCGGGCGTGGCGCAGGTGGCGGACTCGGCGATCGGGTTCCGGCTGCGCAACCTCGGCATGGGCCTCGGCGCCGGCGCGTTCGCGGTCCTGCACCTGGCCTCCGCCTGGTGGGTGGCCCGGTGAGCGGCGTGACGGCGGTCGACGTGGCGGCGTTCGGGGTGGAGCTGGCGGTGTACACGGCGGCCGGCTGGTGGGCGTGGACCAGACCGGGCCGACGCGCGGTGCGACTGTCGGTCGCAGTGTCGGCGGTGACCGGACTCGCCTTCCTGTGGGGGCAGTTCGCGGCCCCGACGGCCGGCCACCCGCTGCACGGGGCGGCGCGGGCGGCGTTCGAGATCTGCTGGTTCGGCGCGGGCGCGGTGGCCGCGTTCCGCGCGTACACCGCGAGGTCGCGCCAGGGGCGCCCGGCCTGAACGGCAGGGCGCCCCTGGATTCCAGGGCCCTACGCCTTCCGCAGCAGCGTCACCACCGCGGCCCCGCCCAGGCCGATGTTGTGGGCGAGCCCGACCCGCGCCCCCGCGACCTGCCGGGCCCCCGCCTCGCCGCGCAGCTGCCAGACCAGTTCGGCGGCCTGGGCGAGGCCGGTCGCGCCGAGCGGGTGGCCCTTGGAGATGAGGCCGCCGGAGGGGTTCACGACCCAGCGCCCGCCGTACGTGGTGGCGCCGGACTCGACGAGCTTGCCGGAGGCGCCCTCCTCGCACATGCCGAGCGCCTCGTAGGTGAGCAGCTCGTTGACGGAGAAGCAGTCGTGGAGCTCGACGACGTCGACGTCCTCGATGCCGAGCCCTGAGCGTTCGTACGCGAGGCGGGCGGCGGCCCGGGACATCGGGCGGCCGACGGCGTCGATGCAGGACCCGGAGGCGAAGGACTCCCCGGTGTCGGTGGTCATCGCCTGCCCGGCGATCTCCACGGCCCGCCCCCGCAGCCCGTGTTCGTCGACGAAGCGCTCGGAGACGACGACGACGGCGGCCGCGCCGTCGGAGGTGGGCGAGCACTGGAGCTTGGTGAGCGGCCGGTGGACGGTCTTCGCGGCGAGGATCTCGTCGACCGTGTAGACGTCCTGGAACTGGGCGTTGGGGTTGTTCACGGAGTGCTGGTGGTTCTTGGCGCCGACGGCGGCGAGCTGCACCTCGGTCGTCCCGTACCGCTCCATGTGCTCGCGGGCGGCGTTGCCGAAGATCTGGGCGGTCGGCGGGGACATCTCGAAGCCGTGGGCGGCGGCCATGATGCCGTAGTGCCGGGCGACGGGAGAGGTCTTGCCCCCGACATCAGCGGCTCCGCCGCGGGCCCCGGCGCCGGACCCGCCCCCCAGCGCGCCCCGGGCCATCTTCTCGAAGCCGAGGGCGAGGACGCAGTCGGCGATGCCGCCCTCGACGAACTGCCGGGCGGTCATGAGGGCGGTGGAGCCGGTGGCGCAGTTGTTGTTGAGGTTGTAGACGGGGATGCCGGTGAGCCCGAGTTCGTACACGGCGCGCTGTCCTGCGGTGGAGGCCTGGAAGCAGTAGCCGACGGCGGCCTGCTCCACGCGCGCGTAGGGGACGCCGGCGTCGGTGAGGGCGGCGGTGCCGGCCTCCTTCGCCATGTCCCAGTACTGCCAGTCCCGGGTCTCCGGCTTCTCGAACTTCGTCATGCCGACGCCGACGACATACGCCTTGCCCATTTCCGAGTTCCCCCTCAGTCCTTCGGGAGGCCGAGCAGGCGCTCGGCGACGACATTGAGCTGTACCTGGGTGGTGCCGCCCGCGATGGTGAGGCAGCGGGACATGAGCAGGCCGTGGACGGCCCGTTCGCCGGGGCCCTCGCGCACGGCGCCCTCGGGGCCGCGGAGTTCGAGGGTGAGTTCGGCGAGTTTCTGCTGGTGGAGGGTCTGGACGAGTTTGCGGACGCTGGCGCCCGCGCCGGGTTCGAGGCCGGACACCTGGAGCAGGGTGGTGCGAAGACCGATGCACGCGAGCGCGTGCGCCTCGGCGAGCAGGGCTCCGATCCGTACGCGTACGGAGCTGTCGACCCGGTCGGCCTGGGCGATGACGGCTTCGAGGCCGGTGTCGAAGGCGACCTGGTCGGCCATGTGGACGCGTTCGTTGCCGAGGGTGTTGCGGGCGACCCGCCAGCCGTCGTTCACCTCGCCGACGACGGCGTCGGCGGGCAGGAGAGCGTCGTCGAACCAGACCTCGTTGAAGAGGGAGTCCCCGGTGATCTCCTTGAGCGGCCGGATGTCGATGCCGGGGGTGTTCTTCATGTCGACGAGGAAGTAGGTGAGCCCCTGGTGCTTGGGGGCGGTGGGGTCGGTGCGGGCGAGCAGGATGCCGTGGTGGGCCCACTGGGCGGCGCTCGTCCACACCTTCTGCCCGTTGATCCGCCAGCGCCCGTCCTCCGTCCGCTCCGCGCGCGTGCGGAGGGAGGCGAGGTCGGAGCCGGCGCCGGGCTCGGAGAAGAGCTGGCACCAGAGGCGCTCGCCGCGCAGGGTCGGGGCGAGGTGCTCGGCCTGCTGCTCGGGGGTGCCGTGGGCGAGGAGCGAGGGGACGACCCAGGTGGCGATGCCGAGCCCGGAGAGGCTGATCCCGGCCTCGTCGAGCTCCCGTTGGACGGCGAGCTGCTGGAGGGGGCCCGCGCCGAGCCCGTACGGCTCCGGGAGGTGCGGGGCGGCGTAGCCGGTGGGGGCGAGGGCGCGCCGGGCGGCGGCCGGGTCGAGCCCGGCGGCGGGGGCGACGGCCTCGCGGGCCGCGCGGCGGTACGCGTCGGCCTCGGGCGGCAGGTCGAGGCGGAGGCCGCGCCGGACGCCGGCGGCGGCGTGCCGGAGGGCGGCGAGCCGGTGGTGGTCGCCGGTGCCGAGGAGCTGGCGGGCGACGAGGGCGCGGCGCAGCAGCAGGTGGGCGTCGTGCTCCCAGGTGAAGCCGGTGCCGCCGAGGATCTGGATGCAGTCCTTGGCGCAGGTGTAGGCGGTGTCGAGGGCGGTGGCTGCGGCGAGCGCGGCGGTGAGGGAGCGGACTCCCTCCTGGCTGTCCTGGGCGGCGCGGGCGGCGTCCCAGGTGAGGGCGCGGGCCTGTTCGAGCCGGACGAGCATGTCGGCGCAGAGGTGTTTGACGCCCTGGAACTGTCCGATGGGCCGGCCGAACTGCTCGCGGGTGCGGGCGTGTTCGGCGGCGGTCTCGACGGCGCGGGCGGCGGTGCCGCAGGCGTCGGCGGCGAAGAGGACGGCGGCGAGGTCGTGGA
>NZ_MWIG01000569.1:0-4353 GCF_002156145.1 Streptomyces sp. NRRL B-24572
CGGCGCGGCCGGACCGCGGTCCCCGCGCCGCCGCGTTCACTCGTTCGGAGCGCGCGGTGTCGGCCGGTCGGGCGACAACGCGTGTCCTTCCGCCTCTCCTCCGGCCCGGTGCGGGAAGAAAGGGCAGGACCCATGCGCTCCCGCGACCGTGCCGGGGGCAGCCCGATCGCCGTCCCCTGGAGGCTCCCCGTGCCGGCACGTGACCCGCAGGAAGGCACCCGCCGTCGGTTCGTCGGCCGGCTCCGCGCGGTACTGGCCGCGGCGGCCTTCGTCGCCTCGACGGCCGCCGCGCCCGCGGCTGCGGCGCCGCAGCCGCAGCAGCAGGACGACGCATCGGCGTCCGACCGCGCCTACGTGGCCAACGCCACCGCCAGGACCGTCTCGTTCCTCGACACCGACGACCGGACCGTCACCCACACGGTGGCCGTGCCGTCCGGCGCGGCCGACGTGGGCGTCTCCCGGCAGCGGCACCGCGCCTATGTGACCGGCGGCAGCGGCTCTCGCACCGTCAGCGTCGTCGACACCGTCCGGGCCAGGGTGATCCGCACGATCCGGGTCGGCGACCGGCCCGAGGGGATCGCGGTCAGCCGCGACGGCCGGCGCGCCTATGTCACCAACGCGGACTCCGGCACCGTCTCGGTCATCGACACCCGCTCCGACCGGGTCGTGCGCACGCTGCGGGTCGGCACCTTCCCCAAGGGCGTGGCGGTCTCCCCCGACGGACGCCGCGTCTACGTCGCCAACCTGCTGTCCGGCAGCGTGTCGGTGATCGACGCCTTCCCCGGCCGGGTCGCGGCGACCGTGCCGCTGGGCACCGGCACCGCCGCCTACGACGTGGCCGTCAGCCCGGACGGCACCCTGGCGTACGTGAGCACGGGCAACGGCACCGACTACGTGTCCGTCCTCGACACCCGCGCGGCCACCGTCCTCGACGCCGTGCCGATCGAGGCCGGCGCGGAGTCGCTGGCCGTGGCGCCCGACGGCACGTCGGTGTACGTGACCTCCGGCTTCGGCAACGACAAGGTGTCGGTCATCGACACCGAGATCGGCGTCGTGGCGCGCACCTTCCGCGTTCCCGGCGGCTCGGAGGGCCTCGCGCTGGGCTACGAGGGGCGGCAGCTGTACGTCGCCACGGGGCTCGGTTCGCGCTCCGCGGTGTACGTCGACACCGAGACCGACCGGGTCATGGGCTCGACGGCGGTCGGCTCCGGACCGATGAGCGTGGCCGTCGAGGTCGAGCCGGAGCCGGTGTCCCCGCGCGCCGGTACCGACCGGCACGTCCACTGGAAGACGGGCCGGAAGCAGGCGACCACGCGCTGACGGTCCCGTGTCCACGACGTTCCTCGCGACCGGGGTCTCCGACTGGTGGTCGCCCGACTACTGGATCTCCACCTTCGGCCTGATCGGCATCCTGGTCATCGTCTTCGCCGAGTCGGGGCTCTTCGCCTTCCTCCCGGGTGACTCGCTGCTCTTCACCGCGGGTCTGCTCGTGGCCGACGGCCGGTACATCCACCAGCCGCTGTGGCTGGTGATCGTCCTGCTCGTGGTGGCGGCCGTGCTCGGCGACCAGGTGGGTTATCTGATCGGCACGTACTTCGGGCCGAAGCTCTTCAACCGGCCGAACTCCAGGTTCCTCAAGCGGGAGAACCTGGACAGGGCGCACGAGTTCCTGGAGAAGTACGGGCCCAAGGCGATCGTCCTCGCCCGGTTCGTGCCGATCGTGCGGACCTTCGCGCCGATCGTGGCGGGGGCCGGGCGCATGAGGTACCGCACGTTCCTCACGTACAACGTGATCGGCGCGATCGGCTGGGGTGCGGGCGTCACGCTCGCCGGGTACTGGCTCGGTCGGGTCGGTTTCATCAGGGCCCACGTCGAGGTCATCCTCATCGCGATCGTCCTGCTCTCGCTGGTCCCGGTGGTCCTCGGGGCCCTCAAGGCCCGCCGCAGGGCGAAGGAGGCCCGCGCCGACGCGGCGGGCCCGTCCCCACGCGGCGATTGACGGGTCACGGCGTGCCGGGCGTCCCGGTGGGCGCGGCCGGGGCGGGGCAGGCGACCGTGCCCGGCCGTACGGAGAGGGAGAGCTTCGGGGTGGTGAGGAGACCCGGGATCTGGAAGTCCTGGGCGGTGCCGGTGATCCGGTCGAACTTGGCGTAGCGCGCCTGGATGCCGAAGCGGTGCTGCGGGCTGTCGAGCGGGTTGACGACGTACGCGCCGGAGGCGTCCTTGACGGTCTTCACGTCGGCGCCGTTCGTGTTGAGGTCGACGACGCCGTCCATGTCGAGGACGCCGGTGGCGTTGCGCAGGTCGAGGACGGTGTTCTTCGTCCTGATCTCCCAGGAGCCCGGGTTGTCGTCGCCGAGGGTGAGCAGCAGGGTGTACGTGGCTCCCGCGATCTGCTGCCGCCGGCTCAGGCAGAGGCCGTTGATGACGCCGTCCGCGAAGCCCATGCGGAGCACGCGCTCGCTTCCGGTGGAGCCGTCGGGCCGTACGACGGCCTGGTCGACGACGGCGGCGCCGTACTGCGTCCCGTACAGGCTGCTGGTGGTGAAGTCGACGGGCCGGTCCTGGATCCGGAGGCCGACGGCGAGCGCCCCGCTCGCCATGGCGGTGCCGAGGCCGCCGGCGGCGAGGAGCGCGGGCACGGCGACGGCGAGGGACCGGCGCCAGTGGGTACGGCCTTCTTCGCGGCTGCTCATGGCGTGGTCACCGTGATGGTTCCGGGGAGGTGGACGGGGTTGTCGGTGGAGTTCAGGGCGGCGTGGTCGTCGACCGTCCGGATCGCGTAGATGTCGCCGGCGAAGTCCTCGGCCCCGGCGGTGAGCGGGATGAGGGAACCGAAGAAGTCGAGCAGCCCCTGCACGCCGCAGATCTTGACGAGGACGCGGACGCAGACGTTGGTGATGTTCCCCCACATCGTCGTCGTCTCGGCCTTGCCCGCGCTGTCGTAGCCGCCGAGCGAGCCCTCCCCTGGCACGTCGATGGTGACGGTGTGTCCGGCCGCCTGCTGGACCACGTTCATGTGCGAGCGGATCTGGAGCTTGGTGAAGGTGTACTTGGTGGTGGTGCGCGTGGAGCCGTCGGAGAGCCGGATGGTGACGTTCTTCTCGACCGTCATGGAGACGGCGACCATGCTGCCGATGGTGACGTGCAGCGGGTCCGGGGAGGGCAGGAAGGGCACGCCGAGGGGGTCGACCGCGGCTGTCGCGCCCGAGGCGCTGCTCGGCTGCCCGGACCAGACGGCCGTGGCGACGGCGAGGAGCAGGGCGGCCGCCACCGAGCACGCCTTGCGTCGCGCCGTCATCCTTCCACCGCCCGGCGGCGCGGGCGTTTGGCGCCCCAGCCGACCATCATGGAGCCGCCGAGCACGCCGAGCGTCATGCCGAGCAGGAAGCCGCCCAGGTTGGAGACGACGAGGGAGACGACGGCGAGGACCGCGCCGATGAGCCCGAAGGTGTACCGCTGGGCGGGCAGCGCGAGCGGGATGAGGCCGCACAGGATCATCCCGCCGCCGACGAGGTAGCCGGCCACTCCCCCGAAGCCGGTGCTGACGATCAACTGCAGGGAGCTGAGGGAGAACTTGAGGACGGTCCAGCCGCCGGCGACCAGCCACACCCCGCCCCAGAACGGCCGGGTGCGGCGGAAGGCACGGAACCAGGTGTACGCGGTCCTCGCCCGGCTCAGCATGCGTTCGCCGTTCCCGCGACGACCCTGATCTTCAGGTCGGGCAGCACGAGCGCCCCGGCCATCTCGGCGTCGTACGCGGTGGCGTTCAGTCCGTGCAGGGCGATGGAGCTGCCTCCCTCGCCGCCGGCCGAGCCGAGTCCGAAGCCGCCGGGCAGGGCACCGGTGAGCGGCTTGCCGGCGACGGTGACCTGGTCGGCGGACTGGCCGAGCACCGCGTTCTGGAGGGTGGTGGGCCCGTACGCCTGGAGTTCGGTGGCCTGGATGTAGAGGTTCGAGGCGTCGATGTCGGTGGTGAAGGTGGCGGGCGGGGTGGCCGTCACCGTCTGGCCGCCCGTCAGGAGCAGCGAGTACGGGACCCCGGCGATCGTCTGGTGGACGATGCCGCACAGTCCGGCGAGGTGGGCGCTGGCGAAGCCGACGCGCGCCATCGCGGTGTTGGTGGTGCTGGTGCCGTCGGGGCGCCCGACGGCGGGGGTGTTGACGATGGCGCCGAAGCCGCTGCCCTCGACCCCGTTGGAGGTCAGGGTGAAGGGCTGCCCGGTGACGCTGAAGTTGGCGGCGAGGGCGCCCTGCGCGAGCGCGGTGCCGAGGACGCCGATGGCGAGGGCCGAGGGGACGAAGGCGAACGCGCCGCGTCCCCAGCGGGTGCCGCGGCGGGTGCCGTCGGCG
>NZ_MWIG01000057.1:0-10226 GCF_002156145.1 Streptomyces sp. NRRL B-24572
GCCCAGGCCACCGCCCAGGGCGCCGCCGAGAGCGCCGAGGGCCCGACCGGCGGCGCCCTGGGCGGTGGCCTGGGCGGCCTGCCGACCGGCCAGACCCTGGGCGGCCTGCCCCTCGGCGGCTGATCCGCACCACGACGCACGGAGGGCCCGGGGAGCACACGCTCCCCGGGCCCTCCGGCGTCCCGCGGGCTCAGCCCAGGCGCTTGACCGCGGCCTCGACCCGCTCGTCCGTCGCCGTGAACGCCACCCGCACGAACCGCTCCCCGGCCTCGCCGTAGAAGTCGCCGGGCGCCACCAGGATGCCCTTCTCCGCCAGGTACGCCACGGTCTCCCAGCACGGCTCGTCCCGGGTCGCCCACAGGTACAGGCTCGCCTCGCTGTGCTCGATCCGGAAGCCGTGCACCTCCAGGGCCCCCCGCAGCGCCGCCCGGCGGGCCGCGTACCGCTCCCGCTGCTCGGCCACGTGCGCGTCGTCGCCGAGCGCCGCGACCGTCGCCGCCTGCACCGGGGCCGCGGTCATCATGCCGCCGTGCTTGCGGATCTGCAGCAGCTCGCCCAGGACGGCCGCGTCGCCCGCGATGAACGCGGCCCGGTAGCCGGCCAGGTTGGAGCGCTTGGACAGCGAGTGGACCGCGACGATCCCCTCGTACGAGCCGCCGCAGACGTCCGGGTGCAGGACCGAGACCGGGTCGGCCTCCCAGCCCAGCTCCAGGTAGCACTCGTCGGAGAAGACGAGGATGCCGTGCTCGCGCGCCCAGCCCACGATCCGGGTCAGCTCGTCCTTCGCGAGGACCTTGCCGGTCGGGTTGGACGGGGAGTTGAGCCACAGCAGCTTGACGGCGGCCGGGTCCAGGTCCGCCACCGGGTCGTCGTAGACGACCGGGGTCGCGCCGCAGAGCCGCGCGCCGACCTCGTACGTCGGGTACGCGAGCCGCGGGTAGGCGACCACGTCACCGGCGCCGAGCCCGAGCTGCGTCGGCAGCCAGGCCACCAGCTCCTTGGAACCGACCACCGGCAGCACGTTCTCGTGGGCGAAGTCCACCGCGCCCAGGCGCCGCCCGCACCAGCCGGTGAGCGCGTCCCGCAGCTCCTTCGTCCCCCACACCGTGGGATAGCCCGGCGAGTCCGCCGCCGCTACCAGGGCCTCCTGGATCACCGCGGGGACCGGGTCGACGGGCGTGCCGACGGAGAGGTCCACGATTCCGTCCGGGTGCGCCACGGCCGTCTCCTTGTACGGCTCCAGCTTGTCCCAGGGGAAGACGGGCAGGCGCGAAGAGACTGCGCTCACGGGTTGGCTCACTTCCTCGTACGTACGGAAAACGCTTCGGTCCCGTACAGCGGCGAGGCCGTACGGGACCGAGGGCGAATGAATCAGCCGTTCTGCGGCGGCAGGGCGGCGATGAAGGGGTGGTCGCGCTCGATCTCGCCGAGCTTGGAGGCACCACCGGGCGAACCGAGCTCGTCGAAGAACTCGACGTTCGCCTTGTAGTAGTCCTTCCACTCCTCCGGGGTGTCGTCCTCGTAGAAGATCGCCTCGACCGGGCAGACCGGCTCACAGGCCCCACAGTCGACGCATTCGTCCGGGTGGATGTACAAGGACCGCTTGCCCTCGTAGATGCAGTCGACGGGGCACTCCTCGATGCACGCCTTGTCCTTGACGTCGACACAAGGCTGCGCGATGACGTAGGTCACGCTGTCGTTCCTCCTCGATAGGGCTGGTCTGCGCGGGAGCGCGGCGTCGTCGATGCCCGCACCTAGTATCTCCGTTCTTGGGGGCGATCCGAACAGGAGGGGCGGAGAAGCTGTGGAAATCACCGGCGGAGGGCGCCTTGAAGTGCGAATTACCAGCGCTGACGTGGGAAAACGTGTCTCCGTTCGGTACGTGACGGACTCGGCGGAACCGGGCGAGAAGTTCACCGACGCGGTCGGGGTTCTCACATCATGGGACGCCGGTGTGCTGCTGATCACACGAAAGAGCGGCGAGAGCGTCCGGATCGCGGAATCCGCGCTGGCCGCGGGGAAGGTCGTCCCGGCCGCCCCGGCCCGCCGGCGGGGCCCCTCGGCCACCTTCGCGGAGCTCGCCCGCGCCACCGCGCGCGCGTGGCAGCCGGTCGAGAGCGAGGCCCTGGGCGAGTGGACCTTGCGGGCCGCGTTCCACGAGGTGCCGCCCGAAGGGCGTCCTGGAGGGGCGGTGGCCGGGCGACGGGTGGGCTTCACCCGGCGCGCCAACTCGGCCCTGCCGCTCGGTGATCCCGGGATGCCGGTCGCCGAGGCGCTCACGCACGTGCGCGCGTGGTACGCGGCCCGGAAGCTGCCCCCGTACGTCCAGGCCGCCACCGGCGCCGAGGGCACCCAGGAACTGCTGTGCGCCGCCCTCGACCGGCACGGCTGGCGGCGCGAGGTCTCCGCCGAGGTGCGGATCGCGGCGCTCGCCCCGATCGGCGACCTGGACGCCGACGTCTCCGCCGTACGCCTGTCCCGGACGGTCGACGAGGCCTGGCTGCGCCGCTACCAGCGCTTCGAGGAGGCGAGCCCGGCGGTCAGGTCCGTCCTCTCCTCCGGCCCGAGTGTGTGGTTCGCGTCCGTCGCGGGCACGGGAGAGGTACCGGCGGCGATCGGACGCTGTGTGGTCGACGGCCGCTGGGCCGGCTTCATGGCGGTCGAGGTCGACCCCGACCAGCGGCGCCGGGGCCTGGCGACGTCCGTCATGACGGCGCTCGCCCGGCAGGCGCTCGACGAGGGCGCGTCGGCGGCCTGGCTCCAGGTGGAGGCGGACAACGACGGCGCCCGGGCGCTGTACGACGGGATGGGCTTCGCGGCCCACCACCACTACCACCACTACCGATGGGCCGAGGCGTGACGGAGGACGTACCACCACCGGACGGACCGGACGGACCGGACGAGCCAGGAGACGCATCCGGCGAGGCGGACCGGGGCGACTGGCGGCGGGAATTCGCCGAGGAGGCGCGCGCCGAGCGGCCCGACCTCGCCCGGCTCTGCCTGCTGATCGGCGCGGTGGCCGACCCGTCCGTCACCCGGCGCGACCTCGACGAGGCCGAGATCGAACTCGACCGGCTCGCCGGGCTCGTCCCGTACGCGACCCGGATCACCGGCGACTGGGCCGCCGAGCTCGCCGCGCTCCTCGGCCGCCGCGAGGGCTTCGAGGGCGTGCCCGCCGACTACCAGCGCCTGGAGTCCTCGCTGCTGCACGAAGTGCTGCGGCGCCGCCGGGGCCTGCCCATCCTGCTCTCCGTCGTGTGGATGGAGGTCGCCCGCCGGGCCGGCGCCCCCGTGTACGGGCTCGGACTGCCCGGCCACTTCGTCGTGGGCTTCGGCGACCCGGCCGACCTGGACCTCGCCGACCCGTTCGCGGGCGGGCGGGCCATGACGGGCGAGGACGCCGAGCTGCTGGTGGCGAGCGCGACGGGCGAGGCGCTCGACCGCTCGATGCTCCGCCCCGCCGAGCCGGGCGCGATCGCCCTCCGGATCCTCAACAACATCCGCGCCTGGGCGGCCCCCCGCCCCGAGCGCGCCGACGTGGCCCTGTGGGCGGTGGAGCTCGCCCTGCTGCTCCCCTCCCACCCGGCGAGACTCCGCTACGAGCGGGCCGAACTGCTCGTCCAGCGAGGGGAGTTCCTCACGGGCGCGATCGAGATGGAGGCGTACGCACAGGTCATGGACGCGGTGGACCCGGACTCGGCGACGACGATCCGCCGACGGGCGCAGGCGGCGCGGGCGATGCTCAACTGACCGCGGCGGCGGTCGCGGTGGTACCGCAGGCCTGGGGAGAGGAAGAAGGGGGCGGGGCGACCGGATTCGAACCGGCGTCCTCCGAGATGCCATCGCGGCGCATTACCTCTGTGCTACGACCCCGCCCTTGCGAGGGATCCTAGGCGACGGCCCGTCAGGACGCCGAGTCCTTTTCCGCGTCGCCGTCGAAGAGCAGTGCCACCGCCACGTCGCGGTAGTGGCGGATGTGGCGGAGCGAGATGTCGGCCGCCGCGTCGGCGTCGCCGGCGGCGATCGCCTCGTACAGCGTGCGGTGCTCCGCCCAGAGGGAGCCCGGGTCGTCGATCTGCTGGAAGAGCCAGCGGAGCCGGCCCTCCAGGGACCCCAGGGCCGAGGCGAGCATGTCGTTGCCCGCGAGTTCCACGATGTGGTGGTGGAAGGCGGCGTTGGCGCGCGAGACGCGCTCCGGCCGGCCGGCCAGGGTCACCTTGCGCGCCTCTTCCAACAGGTCGCGGAGTTCGCCGAGTTGGGCCTCGGTGCGGCGTTCGGCGGCCCGGCGCGCGGCCAGTACCTCCAGGGCCTCGCGCAGGTCGAAGAGGTTCTCCACGTCCTGCCCGGAGAGCTCCCGGACCACGATCCGGCGCGGCGAGAGGGCGTGCAGGAAGCCCTCGCCGAGCAGGATGCGGATGGCCTCGCGGACGGGGACGCGGGAGACGCCGAACTCCTCGGCCACGTCGCGCTCGACGAGCCGGTCCCCCGGTCGCAGCCTGCCGTCGATGATGCGGTCCCGCAAGGCCTCGCACACCTGGTCACGGAGCCATCCCCCGCCGTTCGCGGGTGTGACGGCGGATTCGGTCTCGGTCATGCGCCCTCCCCGTATCGATGCGGTCACGGTATACCAAACCCTTGACGCCCTCCCACTGCACTGCTTTGGTATACCGAAACGCGGCTCGGGGCCCCGCCGCGCTTCGACGTCTCACCCTGTGCGATCTGTGAATCGAGGGTTTGTCCGTGAGTACCCCACCGGTCCCCGAGACCGTCCCCCAGGCGAAGGCCGCCACCCCCTTCGGCGGCCGTCCCAGCCGGGTCCGCTGGAAGATGTTCGTCCTGCTGCTCGGTGTCGTCGCGCTCAACTACATCGACCGCGGCTCCGTCTCCGTCGCCCTGCCCCTGATCACCGAGGACCTGGGGCTCTCCAAGGAGACCACCGGCTTCGTCCTCAGCGCGTTCTTCTGGACGTACGCACTGATGCAGATCCCCGGCGGCTGGCTCGCCGACCGCTTCGGCCCCCGCAGGATGGTCTCCGGCGCCTGTGTCGGCTGGGGCGTGGCCCAGGCCCTCACCGCCGCCGCCACCGGCGCGGGGTCCCTGCTCGGCTACCGCCTGCTCCTCGGCGCCGTCGAGGCCCCCGTCATGCCCGCGGGCGGCAAGCTCAACGCCCAGTGGCTGCCCGCGAAGGAGCGCGGCCGCGGCGCCGTGCTCCTCGACGGCGGCGCCCCGCTCGGCGCCGCGCTCGGCGGCATCCTCATCTCCGCGCTCATCGCCTGGACCGGCAGCTGGAGGACCAGCTTCGTCATCGCCGGCGTGCTGACCGTCGTCATCGGCCTGTTCGCCGCCTGGTACGTCCGCGACACCCCGCGCGAGCACCCGGGCGTGAACGACGCCGAGGCCACGTACATCGAGAACGCGCACGCCGAGGAGGACGCGGCCGGCCCGGCCGACGAGCGCACGGGCCTGCGCCCGTACCTCAAGCACCGCTCGTTCTGGGCGATGTGCCTGGGCTGGATGGGCTTCAACGGCGTCTTCTACGGACTGCTCACCTGGGGCCCGCTGTACCTGTCCGAGACCAAGGGCTTCGACATCAAGACCATCGGCTGGTCGACCCTGGTCATCTTCGGCGCGGGCTTCGTCGGCGAGCTCACCGGCGGCTGGATCTCCGACCGGCGCAAGGCCGCCGGCGCGGGCGCCAACGCCGTGATGCGCACGATGATGGGGGTCGCCGGCGTGGCCGTCGTCGCCGGACTGCTCGGCGTGGTCCTCGTACCGGACCCGATCACCGCCGTCACCCTGCTCTCCGTCGTCATGTTCTTCCTGCGCTGGGCCGGCCTCTACTGGTCCCTCCCGTCGATCCTGGCCGGCCGGGCCAACGCCGGCATCGTCGGCGGCGCCATGAACCTCGCCGGCAACATCGCCGGCATCGTCACCCCGATCGCGGTCGGCTACATCGTCGGCGGCACCGGCTCGTACACCTGGGCGCTGCTCTACTTCGTCGGCGCGGGTGTCCTCTTCACCGTCTCGTCCCTCGTCATCGACTACAGCAGGAGGCTCGCCGTCCGATGATCCGTATCGGCATGCTCACCCCGTCCTCCAACACCTGTCTGGAGCCGGTCACCTACCGCCTCCTCGACGGTGCCCGGGACCTCGCGAGCGCCCACTTCGCGCGCGTACCCGTCACCCGGATCGCCCTCGACGGCGGCTCCGACGCCCAGTTCGCCTTCGAGCCGATGCTCGCCGCCGCGCGGCAGCTCGCCGACGCGCGGGTCGACGTCATCGCCTGGAACGGCACCTCCGGCTCCTGGCTCGGCGTCGACCACGACCGGCGGCTCGCCGCCGCGATCACCGCGGAGACCGGCATCCCGGCGACCACCTCCACGCTCGCGCTGCTCGACGCCTGCGCCGCCTACGGCGTGACCCGGCTCGGCCTGGCCGTCCCCTACACCCGGGACGTCGCCGAGCGGATCGTCACCACGTACGCCGCCGAGGGCCTGGACTGCTCGCTCGCCGAGCCGTTCGGGATCCACGACAACGAGGCCTTCGCCCGGATCCCCGAGCCCGAGGTTGCCCGGCAGATCGAGCAGGCCGGCGCCGGTGACGCGCACGCGGTCGCCGTCGTCTGCACCAATGTGTACGGGGCGGGTGCCGCCCCCGGGCTCGAAGCCGCTCTCGGCATACCGGTCTTCGACAGCGTCTCCGCGACGCTCTGGAAGGCGCTCGACCTGGCCGGCGCGCACCCCGCCCTCGAAGGCCACGGCGACCTGCTGCGCTCCGGCGGTCTGCGGGCCGGCTTCCAGCGGGCGCTCGGCGACCTGCGCGAGGCGATCGGCGCCGACCGCACCACCCTGCGGCTCGACCTGCCGGCGTACGGACTGCACGTGGACCTCACGGCCGGCGAGGCGCTCGGCCCGGGCGTCCGCTCCATCCGCCGCGACGCCGGTCTCGACCAGCGCCGGCTGGGCACGGTCGAGTGGCTGGAGCGGCACCGCGTCCCGCTCGTCCAGCCGCACTTCCGGGACGACCCGAAGCCGCCGCAGGCCCTGATCGACGTCTACGGCGTGCGCGCGCAGCTGCTCTCCCCCGTCGTCCGGGGCGCGGACATGACGGGCTGGATCTCCGCCCACAGCCTCACCGGGCGGGAGTGGGGCGCGGCCGACCAGGCCGTGATGGCCGCCGCCGTCGACCGTGTGCACCACCTGCTCGACACGTACGGAAAGGCTCACTCCGCATGACCGCGAAGGACATCAAGATCGCCCTGGGCGTCGACGTCGACGCCGTGGCCGGCTGGCTCGGCAGCTACGGCGGCGAGGACTCCCCCAACGACATCCAGCGCGGTGTCTTCGCGGGCGAGGTCGGCACCCCGCGCATGCTCAAGCTGTTCGAGCGGTACGGGATCCGGACCAGCTGGTTCATCCCGGGCCACTCCATCGAGACGTTCCCCGAGCAGACCCGGATGGTCGTGGAGGCGGGCCACGAGGTCGGCGCGCACGGCTACTCGCACGAGAACCCGATCGCGATGAGCCCGCAGCAGGAGGAGGACGTCCTCGCCCGCTCGGTCGAGCTGATCGAGGAGTACACCGGCCGCAGGCCGCGCGGCTACGTGGCGCCCTGGTGGGAGATGTCGGCGCACACGGCCGCCCTGCTCCACAAGTACGGCTTCTCGTACGACCACAGCCAGAACTACCGCGACTTCACGCCCTTCTACGCGCGCGTGGGCGACAGCTGGACGAAGATCGACTACTCGAAGGAGGCCAAGGACTGGATGAAGCCGCTGGTCCACGGCCACGAGGTCGACCTGGTGGAGTTCTGCGGCAACTGGTACGTCGACGACCTGCCGCCCATGATGTTCAACAAGCACGCCCACAACAGCCACGGCTACGTCAGTCCCCGGGCCCTGGAGCAGGACTGGCGCGACCAGTTCGACTGGGTCTACCGGGAGCTGGACTACGCGGTCATCCCCGTGACCCTGCACCCCGACGTCAGCGGCCGGCCGCAGGTGCTGCTGATGCTGGAACGGTTCATCGAGTACGTGTCGGGGCACGCCGGCGTCAGCTTCTGCACCCTGGAGGACGCCGCCGACGACTTCCGCCGCCGCTTCCCCTTCGAGGGCGCGGCCCGGCCGGCCGACATGCGCTGACGGTCCCGTCACACCAACTCCCCGTACAATGCGTCGACTTGGCGCCTGTGGGGGAGGGTGATGAGTATGGATTCATCGCTTGTGCCGGTTGCGGTGATCGCTCTGCTCTGCTGGGCGGTGTACGGACTGTTCGTATGGGTCCGGGGAGTCGCGCATCGATGGCGGCTGCCGCAGCCGTCGATCGCCCCCGGTCAGCTGGAGGCATACCAGGGACAGGCCTTCCGCGAGATCTGTCGGCGGGCCAAGAGTCCCGGCACGCGCGTGGTGATGACGGCCTACTTCGCCGAGCAGGGTTGGAACCGGGCCGACGCCCGCCTCATCCTGGCCGAGCCGCTCAAGCACAAGCTGATCAAGGTCATGGGTCTGCGGTTCGGCCGGTACGAGGTCACGCGCAAGGGCTGGACCGAGTACGAGACCAAGTTCATCTGGACAGGAGGCGAAGGAGTGAACATCTCCGCCGCATCGGGCGGCTTCCTCGTGGCGAACGTCAACAGTCCTCAGGCGATCGCCCACGGCGGCCACAACAACCGGACGAACGCGTCCGACATCCCCCACCAGCGGCTGATCGACGCCCTGCGCACGGACGCGGCGGCCGCGCCGACCGACGAGGCGGTACGGGCCCGGGAGTACGCCGACGACCTGGACTCGGCCGTGGCGGCGCAGGACGCCGACAGGACGACCCGCATCCTCGGACGGATCAACGCCCTCCTGGCCACCGCCACGGCCGCCTTCACCCTGACCCGCGAGCTGCTGCCGCCCTCGTAGAAAGCGCGCGAGCCCCCGTCCCGGGCAGGGACGGGGGCTCGGTCGTGCGGTGGGGACCGTCAGCCCTCGCCGCTGAGGTCGATCGTCTTCGTGCGCTCCGCGAGGGTCTTGCCCATCAGGGCGTCGCGCATCGCGAAGGCCACGTCGTCGGCGGAGACCTCGTGCTTCGTGCCGTCGCCCTTGGTGATCATGACGCCCTTGAAGGCGCCGTCGAGGAGCCGCTCGATCGCCTTCTTGTCGTAGACCTCGACCAGCCGGCCGTCGACGGCCTTCATGGAGAGGATCTGCGGCAGCGACCGCGCCGGACCGAAGTCGATGTGCTTGCCGCCCGCCTGGATCCTGATCAGACCGGACATGGCGGGCGTCGCGAACTCCTTCATCGCCCGGTCCAGCTCGGCCTTGGTGACCTTCGGCCGCATGGTGGTGACCGGCAGCTCGACCAGCTTGCCCTGGCCCGTCTCGACCTGGGCGCGGAAGGCGTCCTGCACGGAGATCATCGACCGCTGGACGTCCAGGCCCTGTCCGGCCTTGCCCTCGACCGGGGTCACCTTGTTCGGGGCGAACAGGATCGTGCCCTCGGTCGCGGAGGCGGACGTGCCGGCCAGGTCGGTCAGGGCGACGGCGAGCTTCTCCCGGTCGACCGGGAAGACCGGCTTGGCGACCCGCTCGCCGCCGAAGAGGGAGCCGATGACCGAGACCGGGTTGTAGTCGCTGCCCGCCGCGGCGCGGACGGTCTCCTGGCTGTCGAGCGCCAGGCCCGCCTTTTCCGGGGCCAGCTCGACCTTCTTGCCGCCGACGCTGAGCTGGAGCGGGGCGGTGGCCCGCTTGCCGAGCGCCGTGTCCAGCTTCTCGACGGCCTCCTCCTTCGTACCGCCGCCGATGTCCACGCCGAGCACCGTGGTGCCCTTGGGGACGTCGGAGTGGTTGAGGAGCAGTCCGGCGCCGTAGGCGACGCCGACGAGGCCGACGACTCCGACGGCGGCGAGGACCAGCTTGGAGCGGCCCTTCTTCGCCGGGGCGCGGTCGGCCGCCGGCGCCTGGCGCGGCGCGGGCGCGGGGGCCGGGCTCGCGTGGTCCTCGATGCGCGGGGTCAGGTCCGGGCGGGCCGCCGTCGGCGGGACCACGGGGATGCCGCTGGTGAGGGTGTCCCCGGAGACGTGGGCGCCGTTGTCGGCCGCCGCGCCCGGTCCGGACCTCGGCGCCGGGGCGGGCTGCTGCGGCGTCAGGATCGCGGTGTCGTCGGACATGCGGGGCGCGCCGCCGCCGGCGAACGGGGAGCCCGCGCCCTGGCCGCCGGCGAACGGGGAGCCCGCGCCCTGGC
>NZ_MWIG01000570.1:0-2509 GCF_002156145.1 Streptomyces sp. NRRL B-24572
CCGCTCGGCGCCCACCCCCTCCTCGTCGAGGCCGGGACGGAGCTCGCGGACGCGGTCGAGGAGGCGGGAGAGGGTGGCCCGGGCGCGTGGGTCACGGCTGCCGTGGCCCACGGCGACGAGGGTGGGGGCCGGGGCGGACGGAGTGGACGTGGCCGGGGCGGTGGCGCGGAGCCGTCCGGCGAGGGCGGGAACGTTCATCGGTGGGCATACCTCCTCCTCGTGCTTCCGCTGCCGGCGGTCGTACGGACGCACCTGGGCCAGTTGGGCCCCGAGCTGTCCGGCGATCCGCACGAGCAGCCCTGCGGTGCTGGCGAGCGTGCTGTCCGGCTCCGTCATGCGCCGATCCTGGCGGGGGGGCGTTGCCCCGCCGTTTCCGGCGCGTGACGTGTCTTCGGCGGCCTCCTCACACGCCCCGGGCCCCGCCGGCCAGGTTGTCCGGGTGCGCGCGGGGCCGGTGGTCCCGGCGGCGTCGAGGTGGCACCCGGTGGAGGGGGCGCCGAGAATGGGAGGGCCGGACGGCGTGCACGACGGCGCCCGCGGAACCCGGCAGGGAGTCAGGTGATCGCGCATGTGCCGATGGCTCGCCTATTCCGGCACGCCGGTGCTGCTCGACAGCATCCTGTACAAGCCGGCCCACTCCTTGATCGACCAGAGCCTGCACTCCAAGCTCGGCGTGGAGACCACCAACGGCGACGGGTTCGGCGTGGGCTGGTACTCGGAGCACGACGACACGCCGGCGCTGCTGAGGGACGTCGGCCCCGCCTGGAACAACCGCAATCTGCGGGAGCTGGCGAACCACGTCCGGTCCCCGCTGTTCTTCGCCCACATCCGGGCGTCGACCGGGACGGCCGTGCAGCAGTCGAACTGCCACCCGTTCCGGCACGGCCGCTGGATGTTCATGCACAACGGCGCCATCGCCGGGTTCCACCTCGTGCGCCGTGACCTCACCCTGCTCGTCGATCCCGCGCTCTACGCCGACATCGAGGGCACGACGGACTCCGAGGTGATGTTCTACCTGGCCCTCACCTACGGTCTGGACCGGGACCCGCCCGCCGCCGTGGCGCGCATGGCGGGCGTGGTGGAACGGGTCGGCCGTGAGCACGGGGTGGAGTTCCCGCTCCAGATGACGCTCGCCCTCACCGACGGCGAGCACCTCTGGGCCTTCCGCTACTCCAGCGCGCACACCTCCCGCTCGCTGTTCTACAGCAGCCGGGTGGAGGCCCTGCGCAGGCTGCATCCCGACGTCGCCTTCCTGCAGGAGGTGTCCGACGAGACGCGCCTCGTCGTCTCCGAGCCCCTCGGCGACCTGCCGGGTGCCTGGAACGAGGTGCCGGAGAGCAGCTACGGCGTCGTCCGGCCCGGCGCCGACGAGCTGTACCGCTTCGTCCCCGCGGCGGCGTGACGACGCGCGGTGCGGGCGGGGGCGGGCACCCCCGGTGGAGGCGTCACGCCGGACTCCAGACGTAGCGGACGTCCGGCTCACGCTCCTCGTTGCCCTCGCCGTCCGTGTACTCGGCGGCGACGAACCCGTGCCGTTCGTAGAAGCGCCGCGCCGGGGCGTTGACCTGGAACGTCCACAGCGACAGGCCGGCGGCGCTCCGTCGCTTGGCCAGCTCCACGAGACGGTCGCCGATGCCGTGGCCACGCCACGGCGGATCGATGTAGAGCTGATCGAGGTCTTCGCCGTCCAGCACCATCAGGGCGACGACGGCGTCCTCGACCGTCGCCACCCAGGTCTCCCGGTGGGGTACGACCACGTGCCGGAACCAGGACCGGACCTCCTCGTCCGTATGGGCTCGGCGCACGTCCGGGAGGGCGGCCGTGTAGGAGCGCAGCCAGACCTCGGCCACGGTGGGGGCATCGGAGTCGACCGCACGGCGGACGACGAGGTTGTCGATCTTCACGGCTCGGATCGTACGAGGCCCCCGCCCCTCCCCTCCCCTCTTTTTTCATTCCGAATCACGGAATATCTTTTCCATTATGAGAATGTCCCCGCCCGCGCTCCCCCGGCGCGCCTCAGCCGAGTTCATCGGCACCGCCGCCCTCGTCGCCGTCGTCGTCGGCTCCGGCATCCGCGCCGACTCCCTCAGCCAGGACATCGGCGTCCGGCTGCTCGCCAACGCCGCCGCCACCGCCCTCGGCCTCGGCCTGCTCATCGCCCTCATCGGCCCGCTCTCCGGCGCCCACTTCAACCCCGTCGTGACCCTCTCCGAGTGGTGGTCCCGGCGGCACGACAGCAGGGGGCGCGACGTCCTCGTCTACATCGCCGCCCAGCTCGCCGGGGCCGTGACCGGCGCCCTGCTCGCCGAGGCCATGTTCGGGCGGGTGCCCGGCGCCTGGGCCACCGAGACGCGCTCGGGGCTGCACCTGCTGCTCGGGGAGGCCGTCGCCACCGCCGGGCTCGTCCTCGTCGTGCAGGGGCTGCGCCGCATCGGCCGTCCCGGGCTCGCCCCGGTCGCCGTCGCGGGGTACATCGGCGCGGCGATCTGGTTCACCTCCTCCGGCTCCT
>NZ_MWIG01000571.1:0-240 GCF_002156145.1 Streptomyces sp. NRRL B-24572
GGCAGCGGTAGGGGACGGATAGGGGTGCCCTCGAATCGAACGGCTGCGTAGCGTTTTCACGTAGACATCCGTTCGAAAGGGAATTCCATGACCCAGGACCAGGAAGAACTCGAAAAAGTCCTGCACCGCTATATCGACGAACTCCTCAACGGGCACAAGGACGAGCTCGTCGAGGAATTCATGCACCCGGAGTTCCGTCATTTCACCGACGAGAGCGCGCTCGCCCTGGAGAACGACGGG
>NZ_MWIG01000571.1:258-652 GCF_002156145.1 Streptomyces sp. NRRL B-24572
GACATCGACTCGGGCCGGCCACGCGACGGTGGCGGCCGACGCAGCGCGCGCCCACGGCACGGGCCGCACCGCCCTCGTCTTCTCCGGACAGGGCAACCAGTGGTCGGGCATGGGGCAGGACCTCATCGCCCACGAGCCGTCCGCACGGGCCGTGCTCGAGGAGGCGGACGCCGTCCTGCGTCCCGCCACCGGATGGTCGCTCCTCGGCGAACTGGCCGCGCCCCGGGGGGAGTCGCGGCTCGAGGACCCCGCGGTCCTCCAGCCCACGCTGGTCGCGCTGCAGATCGCCCTCGCGCGGCTGCTGGCCGAACGGGGCGTCGTCGCCGACGCCTTCGTCGGCCACAGCCTCGGCGAGATCGCCGCCGCTGCCGCCGCCGGAGCCCTGGACCTGGCC
>NZ_MWIG01000572.1:0-3660 GCF_002156145.1 Streptomyces sp. NRRL B-24572
CACCACCTCCCCCTCCACCCGCGCGGGCCGCGGTCCCTGGCAGCTCGCCCGCGAGGAACTGCGCCGTCGCCCCTCCGTGAAGGTCTCCCTCGTCGTGGTCGCGATCTTCCTGATCATGGCCGTGGCCGCCCCGCTGCTCAGCACGCTGGGCGGCTGGGCGCCCGAGGAGTTCGACAAGAGCGCCGTCGATCCGTATCTCGGCGGTCTGCCGGTCGGCCCGCTCGGCGGCGTCTCGGCCGAGCACTGGCTCGGGGTCGAACCCGTCACCGGCCGCGACCTGTTCGCCCGGGTCGTGCACGGCGCCCAGGTCTCCCTGCTCATCGCCTTCACCGCGACGGCCATCGTCGTCGTCGCCGGGACGGCGGCCGGAATCACGGCCGGCTACTTCGGCGGCCGCACCGACACCGTGCTCTCCCGGCTGATGGACCTCACCATGTCCTTCCCCTCCCTCATCTTCATGATCGCCATGATGTCGGTGGCCCGGGACGTCAACCGGATCGTGCTCATGACCCTGGTCATCGGCCTCTTCGGCTGGCCCGGCATCGCCCGCGTGGTCCGCGGCCAGACCCTCTCGCTCAAGCACCGCGAGTACGTCGACGCCGCCCGCGTCGGCGGCTCCGGCCCCTGGCGGATCCTGAGCCGGGACATCCTCCCGGGCGTCGCCGGGCCGGTCATCGCCTACACCACCCTGATCATCCCCGGGATGATCGCCACCGAGGCGGCCCTCAGCTATCTCGGCGTCGGCGTCCGTCCGCCCACCCCGTCGTGGGGCCAGATGATCGCCGAGAGCGTCGCCTTCTACGACACGGATCCCATGTACTTCCTCGTTCCGAGCCTCTGCCTCTTCCTCACGGTGCTCGCGTTCACCCTGCTCGGCGACGCGCTGCGCGACATCCTCGACCCGAGGGGAAGCCGCTCGTGATCCTCTACCTCGGCCGTCGGCTGCTCGGCATCGCCGGCGTGCTCCTCGCCATCGCCGCCGTCACCTTCACCATCTTCTACGTCCTGCCCTCCGACCCCGCCGCCGCGGCCTGCGGCAAGTCGTGCAGCGCCGAACGCCTGGAGGCGATCCGCGCCCACATGGGCCTGGACCAGCCGCTGTGGCGTCAGTTCGCCGACTTCGTCAGCGGCATCTTCACCGGCCGCACCATGGGCAGCGGCCAGTACGCCCTGCGCTGCGACTTCCCCTGCCTCGGCTACTCGTACGAGAACAGCCAGCCCGTCTGGGACCTGCTCGTCGACCG
Source organism: Streptomyces sp. NRRL B-24572 (assembly GCF_002156145.1). Classification (NCBI taxonomy): domain Bacteria; kingdom Bacillati; phylum Actinomycetota; class Actinomycetes; order Kitasatosporales; family Streptomycetaceae; genus Streptomyces; species Streptomyces sp. NRRL B-24572. The sequence goes on from NZ_MWIG01000572.1 coordinate 1,245, forward strand.
GTTCCCCGTCTCCGTCTCGCTCGCCGTCGGGGCCGCCGCGATCTGGCTGCTCCTCGGGCTCTCCGCGGGCGTCGCGGCGGCGCTGCGCAAGGACACCCTGACCGACCGCGTCCTCATGGTCGGCGCGGTCGCCGCCGCCTCGCTGCCCGTCTACTTCACCTCGGTCATGCTGATCTACGGGGTGATCCGGACGGCCGGGCTGCTCCCCTACCCGCAGTACACCCCCTTCGGATCCGACCCGCTCGGCTGGGCGTCGAACCTGCTGCTGCCCTGGCTCGCGCTCGCGATCCTGTACGCGGCGATGTACGCGCGCCAGAGCCGCAGCTCGATGATCGAGACCATGGCGGAGCCGTACATCCGCACCGCCCGGGCCAAGGGCCTCCCCCGTCGCACGGTCGTCGTCAAACACGGGCTGCGCGCCGGGATGACACCGATCCTCACCATCTTCGGCATGGACCTCGGCGGTCTCCTCGCCGGCGCGGTCATCACCGAGTCCATCTTCGGACTCCCCGGCATCGGACGGCTCTTCTACGGTGCCCTGTCCGCCGGCGACCAGCCGGTCATCCTCGGCGTCACCCTGCTCGCCGCCACCTTCATCGTCGTCGCCAACCTGGCCGTCGACCTGCTGTACGCCGTCGTCGACCCGCGAGTGAGGTACTGATGGCCGACACCCCACCGCTGCTCTCGGTCCGGGACCTGACCGTCACCTTCCCGACCCCGCGCGGCCCCGTCCGGGCCGTGGACTCCCTCTCCTTCGACGTCCTGCCCGGCCGCACCCTCGGCATCGTCGGCGAGTCCGGTTCCGGGAAGTCCGTGACCTCGCTCGCCGTCATGGGCCTGCACACCGGCGCCGGCATCACCGGCTCCGTCACGCTGGCCGGCCGGGAACTCGTCGGGCTGTCCGAGCGCGAGCTGAACCGGCTGCGCGGCCGGAGGATGGCGATGATCTTCCAGGACCCGCTCTCCAGCCTCCACCCGTACTACACCGTCGGGGAGCAGATCGCGGAGCACCACCGGGTGCACTACGGCAGTGGCCGCAGGGCCGCCCGTGAGCGGGCCGTCGAGGCGATCGCCGAGGTCGGCATCCCCGAGCCGCGACGCCGGGCCGGCGAGTACCCGCACCAGTTCTCCGGCGGCATGCGCCAGCGCGTGATGATCGCCATGGCACTCGCCTGCGAACCGGAACTCCTCATCGCCGACGAGCCCACCACCGCCCTGGACGTCACCGTCCAGGCCCAGATCCTGGAACTGATCGCCCGGATCCAGGAGGAACGCGGGCTCGCCGTCGTCATGATCACCCACGATCTGGGGGTCGTCGCCCGGGTGGCCCACGACGTCCTGGTGATGTACGGCGGCCGCGCGGCCGAACAGGCCCCGGTGGACGCCCTGTTCGCCGCGCCGGCCCACCCGTACACCCGCGGGCTGCTCGACTCCCTGCCGCGCCTCGACGACCGGGACGACCTCCCGCTGCGGGCGATCCCCGGCAGCCCGCCGTCCCTGCTCGTCCCCGCTTCGGGCTGCGTGTTCGCCCCGCGCTGTCCACGGGCGGCCGCGGCCACGGAGGACGAGCGCGCCCGCTGCGAGACCGAGCGCCCCGCGCTCGGCGGCCCGGACGGACATCCCGCAGCCTGCCACTTCCCCGCACACGAAGGCGTCGCCTCATGAAGACCGACCCGTCCACGAAGACCGAGCTCCTCACCAAGGCCGAACCGCTCCTCTCCGTAAGTGAGTTGACGACGACCTTCCCCGGCAGGCGGCGCGCCGCCCCGGTCCGGGCCGTCGACGGCGTCAGCTTCGACATCGCGGCCGGCGAGACGCTCGGCCTGGTGGGCGAGTCCGGCTGCGGCAAGTCCACCACCGGGCGCACGATCGTCCGCCTCCTGGAGCCGTCCGCGGGGTCCGTCGTGTACGACGGCCGCGACATCGGCCATCTCTCGCAGCGCGAGCTGAAGCCGCTCCGCAAGGACCTCCAGATGGTGTTCCAGGACCCGCACTCCTCCCTCAACCCCCGCCAGACCGTGGCCCGGATCATCTCCGACCCCCTGCTGGTGCACGGGAGTTCGGCGGCCGCGGCCCGCGCGCGGGCCGCGGAGCTGATGGAACTGGTCGGCCTCATCCCGGAACACCTCGACCGCTACCCGCACGAGTTCTCCGGCGGCCAGGCGCAGCGCATCGGCATCGCCCGCGCCCTGGCCACCGGCCCCCGGCTCGTGATCGCCGACGAGCCGGTCTCCGCCCTCGACGTCTCGGTGCAGGCCCAGATCGTCAACCTGATGGAGCGCCTCCAGCGCGAACTCGGCCTCGCCTACCTCTTCATCGCCCACGACCTGTCCGTCGTCAAGCGGGTCTGCGACCGGGTCGCCGTGATGTACCTCGGCCGGATCGTGGAGATCGGGGACAAGGAACGCGTGTACGG
>NZ_MWIG01000573.1:0-7979 GCF_002156145.1 Streptomyces sp. NRRL B-24572
CGGTCCGGGCCCGCCGCGCGGAGTACGCACGGGACCGCGCCTACCTGCGACGGGTCCTGCGCGAGGGGAACGAGCGGGCCCGGGCCGTGGCCGACGTGACCCTCGCCGAGGTGCGCACGGCGATGAGGAGCCACTACTGACGTATGTTTCCGGCATGGGAATGACGGAGGGGACTCTGGACGCCATCGACCGGGCACTGCTCGCCGAGCTCCAGCGGGACGCCACACAGGCTTACACGGTGCTGGGCAAGGCGGTCGGCCTGTCGGCGGGTGCGGCGCACGAGCGGGTGCGGAAACTGCGGGAGCGCGGCGTCATCCGCCGCACCACCGTGGACGTCGATCCCGCGGCCCTCGGTCGGGACGTGCTCGCCTTCGTCATGGTCGACTCGTCCGCCTGGATCGGGGATTCGGCGGCGGCGTTCGCCGCGATCCCCGAGATCCAGGAGGCGCACGTCATCGCCGGCAGCGCCTCGGTCCTGGTGAAGGTACGGACCGCGACCACGGTCCAACTCCAGGACGTGCTGCGCCGGTTGTACGCGATCGACGGCGTGAGCGGCACGCAGGCGACGGTGTCCCTGGAGACCTTCTTCGAGCGGCCGGTCTCCACGGACCAGGGCCTGTCCGGCGGACCGGGGTCGGACAGGTCCTGACCTGCGGCCGTCTCGCGTCAGTCGGCCGTGCCGCTCTCCAGGATGCCCTTGAGGATCATTTCGTCCCTCGGCATCTCCTTCCGCACGTGCGGGCGGACGACGAGGGGGACGAGGGCCTTGCCGATGCCGTGTCCCTCGAAGTCGAGGGAGAGCGTCAGGCGGGAGCGCTCGCCGTCGTCCAGCGGCTCGATGGTGCCCTGGACGTCGCCGCGCACGGGGCCGTCGATGCCGTGCACGTGCCAGTGCCTCGGCGGCTCCAGCTCGATGACCTGCATGGTCGAGGTGAACTCCCGCTTGCCGAGCCGCCGCGTGACGGCGGCCTTGGAGCCGACCGCGAGGGGGGTGTCGCCGATCTTCCGCACCGAGACGGCGCTCTCCTGCCACTCGGGCAGACGCGTCGGGTCGGTCACGTAGGAGAAGACCTCCGCGGGCTTTCGGGAGATGTCGATGGTTTCCGTGATGGCAGGCATGTCGCCTTCTTCGTTCGACGGGAGACCCCGCCGGAAGCGGATACGCCGGCGCGGGCTCGTTGTCGCTTCATACGAATCCTCCCACTCCGGGCGACGCCCCGCCAGCCTCGACCCGACGGCCCGCCCCGTCCCTCACCCGCTTGCCGGTCCCCAGGTTGCGGCTAATGTCGATAGAGAGGCCATATGTACATCCTCGTTCCCGCGCTCACGGGGTGAGGGAGAGGGGGCGTACGGAAGGAGCCACCCATGACTCGCACATTGCGGAGCGCGATAGCCCTGGCCGGAGCCGCGGCCCTCTCCCTGGGAGTGATGGCGACGAGCGCGACGGCCCTGGGCGCGGGAAGCGAGAAGCAGGGGGATGTCAAGATCGGTCTGCTGCTGCCGGAGAGCAAGACCACGCGGTACGAGAAATTCGACCGGCCCTACATCGAGGCGAAGATCCAGGAACTGGCGCCCGGGGCCCACATCGACTACTACAACGCCGCGGAGAGCGCCACCACCCAGCAACAGCAGGTCAACACCGCCCTCGCCAAGGGCGACAAGGTCCTCATCCTGGACGCCGTGGACGCCAAGTCCATCCAGTCCTCCGTGCAGAAGGCCCATGACGCGGGCGTCAAGGTCGTCGCGTACGACCGCCTCGCGCAGGGCCCCGTCGACGCCTACGTCTCGTACGACAACCACAAGGTCGGCGAGCTGCAGGGCAAGGCGCTCCTCGCCGCGCTAGGCGACAAGGCCAAGAGCGGCGAGATCGTGATGCACAACGGATCGCCGACGGACCCGAACGCGGCCCAGTTCAAGGCCGGTGCCCACTCCGTCCTCGACGGCAAGGTGAAGATCGGCAAGGAGTACGACACTCCCAACTGGGACCCGAACAACGCCAACCAGCAGATGGCCGGCGCCATCAGCGCCCTCGGCAAGGACAAGATCGTCGGTGTCTACTCGGCCAACGACGGACTGGCCGCCGGTATCGCGACGGCCCTCAAGGCGGCCGGCATCAACGTGCCCCTGTCCGGACAGGACGCCCAACTCGACGCGATCCAGCGGATCCTGATCGGCACTCAGACCTTCACCGTCGAGAAGCCGTACAAGCCGGAGGCCGACATCGCCGCCACGATGGCCGTCAACCTGGCCGAGGGCAAGAAGCTGTCGTCCGACCTGGTGCCCACCACCGTCACCAGCGACGGTGACCGCAAGGTCGCGGCCCAGCTGCTCAACCCGGTCGTGGTGAACAAGGACAACATCAAGAACACCGTCGTCAAGGACGGGCTCTACACGGTCCAGGAGATCTGCACTCCGACCTATGCGGCGGCCTGCAAGGACGCCGGTCTCGAATAGCCGCGTGTCGCATCATCCGACGGCCGCGAAGCGGTTCGCGCGAGCGGAGGAGGCGGTTCCTTTGCCGGAGCCACCCGTGCTCACCCTGCGGGGGATCTCCAAACGGTTCGGTGCGGTCCAGGCGTTGAAGGACTTCGATCTGGAGGTCCACGCCGGCGAGGTCGTCGCCCTCGTCGGCGACAACGGCGCCGGCAAGTCCACCGCCGTCAAGTCGATCGCCGGAGTGAACCCGCCCGACGAGGGCGTCATCGAATGGCAGGGCCGGCCGGTCAGCATCAACCGGCCCCACGACGCCCAGAACCTCGGCATCGCCACCGTCTACCAGGACCTCGCCCTGTGCGACAACCTGGACGTGGTCGGCAATCTCTTCCTCGGCCGCGAGCTGCGCCGCTTCGGCGTCCTGGACGAGGTCAGGATGGAGCAGCGTTCGCGCGAGCTCCTCCACACCCTCTCCATCCGGATCCCCAGCGTCAGGATCCCGATCGCCTCCCTCTCGGGCGGCCAGCGGCAGACCGTGGCGATCGCCCGCTCCCTGATCGGCGAGCCGAAGGTCGTCATCCTGGACGAGCCGACCGCCGCGCTCGGCGTGGAGCAGACCGCCGAGGTCCTCGACCTGGTCGAACGGCTCCGCGACCACGGTCTCGGCACCATTCTGATCAGCCACAACATGGTGGACGTGATGGCGGTCGCCGACCGGATCGCCGTCATGCGCCTCGGCCGGAACAACGGCTTCTTCGACAAGCGCGCCACGACCACCGAGGAGATCATCTCCGCCATCACCGGGGCCACCGAAAGCGCCGTCACCCGCCGCCAGGCCCGCAAGCGGGAGGAGGAGCGATGAAACGGGACCGAGCCCGGGGCGACGACGCCGCCCAGGAACCGGCCACCGAGGCCATGCCGGCGGTCGACACCCGGCTGCTCGTCCGCGAGGAGGGCCTCAAGGGGTATCTCGGTGAGTTCCGCCGCAGGTTGCGCAGCGGAGAGCTGGGGTCGCTGCCGGTCGTCGTCGCCGTGATCATCATCTGGACGGTGTTCGGCAGCCTCGACTCCACGTTCCTCTCGGCCCAGAACCTCTCCGACCTCAGTCAGCAGATCGTCGGCACCGGCATGATCGCCGTCGGCATCGTCTTCGTCCTGCTGCTCGGCGAGATCGACCTCTCCGTCGGCTCCGTCAGCGGCCTGTGCGCCGCCGTCTTCGCGGTGCTCAACGTCCTGAACGGCATGAACGAGTGGCTGGCGCTCCTCGTCGCCCTCGCGGGCGGAGCCGCCGTCGGCCTCATCCACGGCTTCTTCTTCGCGAAGGTCGGCGTGCCGGCGTTCGTGGTCACCCTGGCGGGCAACCTGTTCTGGAACGGCCTGATGCTCCAGATCCTGGGCGCCAACGGCACGGTCAACATCCCGAGCGAGAGCATCGTCTCCAAGCTGTACTCGACGATCTTCCACAGCCCCGCCGCGGCCTATGTCACCGCGGCCGTGGGCGTCGGGCTCTTCCTCGCGGCCTCGCTCCTGGACGCCAGACGCCGCCAGGCCGCCCGGGTGCCGTTCCGGCCGGTCGCCGAGATCGTGCTCCGCACGGTGGTCATCGCGGCGATCGCGTTCGTCTCGGCGTACATCCTCAACCAGTACCAGGGGCTGCCGCTCGCGCTCCTCATCTTCCTGATCCTGCTCGTGGTCCTGGACTTCGTGCTGCGCCGTACGACGTACGGGCGGCAGATCTTCGCCGTCGGCGGCAACATCGAGGGCGCGCGCCGGGCCGGCATCAGCGTGCCGTTCATCCGGATGACCGTCTTCTCGATCTCCGGGCTCATGGCGGCGGTCGGCGGCATCTTCCTGGCCGGGCAGATCCAGTCCGCGAGCCAGACCTCCGGCGGCGGCAACCTGCTGATGAACGTCATCGCCGCGGCCGTCATCGGCGGCACGAGCCTGTTCGGCGGGCGCGGCTCGGTCTGGTCCGCCCTCCTCGGCGCGCTGGTGATCGGATCCATCCAGTCGGGCATGAACATCATGGGTGTCAGCAACGCCGTCCAGTTCATGATCACCGGATCGGTCCTGCTGGCCGCCGTGGTCGTCGACTCGCTGTCCCGCCGGAGCCAGAAGGCCGCGGGCCGCGCCTGATCCGAGGAGACCTCTATGGAGGAGGAGGCCCCTATGGAGGCGGACCCGAAGCCGCCGAAGGGGCCTCGGCAGGGGCCTCGGGACGGGGTGCGGCACGGTCGGAACGAGACCGAGGAGGAGCGGGCCGACCGGCGCTGGCAGGATCTCATCCAGGAGATCCGGGTGGCGCAGACCGGTGTGCAGATCCTCCTCGGCTTCCTCCTCACGGTGGTCTTCACCCCGCACTTCCAGGGCCTGCACCAGACCGACAAGACGATCTACATCGTCACGATCGTCCTCGGATCGCTCGCGACGGGCGCGCTCATCGGTCCCGTCGCCTTCCACCGGATCGTGGCGGGGCGCCGGATCAAACCCCGGGCGGTCACCTGGGCCTCACGCCTGACCCTGCTCGGTCTGGTCCTGCTCCTGGCGACCCTGACGTCGTCCCTCCTGCTCGTCCTGCGGGTGGCCACGCACGACGCGTACGTGCCCTGGCTCGTCGCCGGCGTCCTCACCTGGTACCTGCTGTGCTGGTTCGCGCTGCCCCTGTGGATACGCTTCCGCCACACCAACGACGAGTGAGGCCGCCAGGAGCCCGTGTCCGACGAGCCGGGGCCGAGCCTCGGCTCGAAGTCTCCGTCGCACTCCTCATGGCCCGCGAGCGCCCCGCCCCGCCCCTCGTCCCCTCCTCAGAACACCGGGGAGGCGGCGAAGAGTTCGTTCACCCAGTGGGCGCTCGCCTCGGCGCACCCGGTGTCCGGGGTTCCGGGGAAGAGGCGGAACCAGGAGACCGCCCGGCCGAGCGCGGCGAGCCGGGCGGCGAGCGCCGCTGCGCGGCGCAGCTCCGGGAGGGACGGCCCCAGGTCGGTCCAGGGTTCGAGGTAGGCGTCGCGCAGCCGGTGCACATGCTCGGGGCCGTGGCGCTCCCGGACGGCGCCGACGGGGACCAGCAGGCTGGTGAAGGGGTGGGCGATGTTGGCGTCGCCCCAGTCGAAGAAGGTGAAGCGGCCGGCGGCGGGGGCGAGGAGCTGGGCGTCGTGCAGGTCGCAGTGGTCGAGCGAGTCCGGGATGCCGTACGCGTCGAGCTCGTCGCACCAGTCGAGGAGTCGGGGCCGCTGCCTCCTGAGGGCCCGGCGGGCGTCCGGGTCCAGGGTGGCGTTGCCCTCGACGAGGCCGTCGAAGACGACCGGCAGCCGGCCGGTGCGGCCGCAGGGCACGCCGAGGTCGGCCATCCGGTCCGTGTACGGGGTCAGGGCCCGCTGCATCCGCGCGTACTGGCCGAGCGCCTCCTCCCAGGACTCCGGTCCGGCACCGCCGGCGTCGAGGACGTGCCGGAAGAGAGGGCCGCCGTCGGGGAGGAGGGACCAGCCCCGCCCGGCGTCGACCGCGAGCGGGGTCACGACGTGCTCGGGCACCCACTCGGCGAGCGCGTCCCCCAGGGCGGCCTCGAAGGCGGCGTCCGGGGCGCTCGCCTTGAACCACACCGCCTCGCGCTCCCCGGCTCCGGTCCGGAAGCGCACGAGGATCGACCAGGGCCGGACCCTGACCTCACGGGGTCCAGCCTCCTCCAGGCCGTGCCGGGCGAGCTCCCGCTCGGACCAGCCGAGGGCGGCCGCCCGCCAGTCCGCCTGCTCCCAGGGGGTGACCGCGTCCTCGAACCGCCCGCGGTCGACCGTCATGGATGTCGCTTGTCCCATCGGGCGATTGCATCATCCGGCCGTGTCCCGCGCACCCGAATATCGGCGGGGCCCGAGGGATGCGGGAACGGAGTCAGAAGAATTCGTATACCAAAATGAGGGCCGACGAAACCCTCCCACGCGGAGATGACGTGATCAAACCGCCCCTCCCGATCTCCACCCTTGTCCACCTCCCTCAATTTGGTATACAAAACGGGGAACCGTCGGCCCCCTCCCCCAGGAGCTCCCATGTGCCTCGAAGCCACCCCGCCGCCCTCCCCCTCGGTCACCCGCCGCGGCATCCTCGCCGGTGCGGCCGCGCTCGCCGGCACCGTGGCCGCGGGCGGCACGGCGGCGGCCACGGCCGGTACGACGGCGGGCTCGTCGTCCCCGGCGGGCGCTCCCCGCGGCGGGAACCCGGCCGGAGGCGACCTCGTGATCCGGGGAGGCACCCTCCTCGACCCCGCCACCGGCGAGGTCACCGAGAACGCCGTCGTCCTGATCGAGGGCGGAACCGTGCGCGCGGCGGGCCGCGAGGGCACCATCACCGTCCCGCAGGGCGCCAGGACCCTCGACGCGGACGGCCAGTGGGTCCTGCCGGGCCTGGTGGACGCGCACATCCACCTCAGCACCGCCGCCGAGGCCCGCGACGCCGTCCGCAAGGGCGCGACCAGCGCACGCAGCGGATCGACCACCTTCTACCAGGACATCGCCGTCCGCGAACTCGCCCGGCACAGCCCGGACCTCGCACCCCGCCTGACGGCCGCCGGCGTCTTCGTCACCCCGGACCTCGGCGACACCCTCCTCGCCGACCCCGACCTCACCCCGCTCGTGCGCCTCAAGGACGGCGTGCGCTCGGCCGAGGCGCTGCGCCGGGTCGTCGAGGTCAACCTCGCCCGCGGCGCGGACGTCATCAAGACCCGCGTCAACGAGCGCGCCGGGCTCCCGGAGCAGGACCCGCTGGCCCAGGTCTACTCGTACGAGCAGCTCGCCGAGATCGTCGCCGCCGCCCGGCGGCGCGGCAAGGGCGTCCTCTGCCACAGCTACAGCGAGAAGGGCTGCCACGACGCCGTCACGGCGGGCATCCGGTCCCTGGAGCACGGTGCGTTCGTCGGCGAGCGCACGCTGGTCGAAATGCGCCGCAGGGGTACGTACTTCACCCCCACCCTCTCCGCCATCGCCGGGATGATCGACTCCCCGAACCCGATCCTCGCCGAGCGCGGCCGCACCTACCTCCCCCTGCTGAAGCGGGCCGTCCTCGCCGCGCACGAACTCGGCGTCCCGCTCGCCGCCGGCACCGACTCGTCCGGCGGCACGGTGCGGCCGATCGGCCGCGAGGTGGAGCTGATGCGCTCGGCCGGCCTGTCGGCGCTCGACGCGATCCGCACCGCGACGACCGGCGCCGCGCGGCTCCTGGGCGTGGAGCGCACGGTGGGGCGCCTCGCGCGGGGCTTCGCGGGCGACGCGGTGCTGGTGTCCGGCGACCCCCTGGCCGACGTGACGCTCCTCAAGCAGCCGACCACCGTGATCCGAGCGGGCCTCCCCACCTGACCTCCCGCACCCGGGGCCCGCGCCCGGGCCGGGCGGCGCCCACACCGGGACCTGCGCCCGGCATCGTGCGGGCCCACCCCGGGCCGGGCGGCGCCCCGCCGCCGTGTGGGCCCGCGCCCGTGCTGGGCGGTGTCCTTCGCCGCCCGCCGTGTGGACCCGCGCCTGGGCTGGGCGGCGAACCGTCGCCGCCCAGCCCAGGCGCGG
>NZ_MWIG01000574.1:0-30140 GCF_002156145.1 Streptomyces sp. NRRL B-24572
CCCCCACCACCCTCGGCCCCCGCAGCGACCTCTCGCAGGTCTTCGAGCTCGCCCAGCAGCTCCGGGTGGACTCGGTGCGCGCCAGTACGGCCGCGGGCTCCGGGCATCCCACCTCCAGCCTGTCGGCGGCCGATCTGATGGCGGTCCTGATGGCCCGCCACCTCCGCTACGACTGGGCGGCGCCCGACAACCCGGCCGGTGACCACCTGGTCTTCTCCAAGGGGCACGCCTCGCCCCTGCTGTACGCGATGTTCAAGGCGGCGGGGGCGATCGGCGACGAGGAGCTGATGACGACGTACCGCCGCTCCGGCCACCGCCTCCAGGGCCATCCCACGCCCGAGCTGCCCTGGGTGGACGTGGCCACCGGCTCCCTCGGCCAGGGCATCGGCTACGCCGTCGGGATCGCCCTCGCGGTCCGGGACCTGGAGCGACGGTCCTCCCGGGTGTGGGTGCTGTGCGGGGACAGCGAGACGGCCGAGGGCTCCGTGTGGGAGGCATTCGACAAGGCCGGACACCACCGGCTCGGCAACCTCGTCGTGCTGCTCGACGTGAACCGCCTCGGCCAGAGCGGGCCCACCGAGCTGGAGTGGGACACCGAGGCCTACGCCCGCCGCGTCGAGGCGTTCGGGTGCCGGGCCATCGAGGTCGACGGCCATGACCTCGAAGCGATCGACCGGGCCCTGACCACGGCCGCGGACGGGCGGGAGCCCACCGTCGTCGTCGCCAGGACCGTCAAGGGCCGTGGCGTGGCGGAGGTGGCCGACAAGGCCGGCTGGCACGGCAAGGCGCTGTCCGAGGACCAGGCCGAGCGCGCCGTCGCCGAACTCGGCGGCGTGCGCGACCTGCGGGTGCGCGGCCCGCGTCCGCCCGACGAGCAGGCCGCCCGTCCCGACGCCCGGCAGGCCGGCCACGTCGAGCTGCCCCGGTACGAGGTCGGCGACGAGGTCGCCACCCGGGTGGCCTTCGGTGCGGCGCTGGCCGCCCTCGGTGCCCGGCCGGAGGTCGTCGTCCTCGACGCCGAGGTCGGCAACTCGACCCACGCCGAGGACTTCGGAAAGGCCCACCCGGAGCGGTACTTCCAGACGTACATCGCCGAACAGCAGATGATCGCGGACGCGGTCGGCATGGCGGTGCGCGGCTTCCGTCCGTACGCCGCGACCTTCGCCGCCTTCCTCAGCCGCGCGCACGACTTCATCCGGATGGCCGCCGTCTCGCGGATCACGATGGCCCTGTGCGGGACGCACTGCGGGGTCGAGATCGGGGCGGACGGCCCTTCGCAGATGGGTCTGGAGGACCTCGCCATGATGCGGGCCGTCCTCGGCTCCACCGTGCTGTATCCCTCCGACGCCACTTCCGCGGCCGCCCTGACCGCGGCCATGGCCGATCTGGACGGGATCTCCTACCTGCGGGCCACCCGCGGGGCCTATCCGGTGCTCTACGACGGTGACGAGACGTTCCCCGTCGGCGGGTCGAAGACCCTGCGGCAGAGCCCGGACGACCGGGTCACGCTCGTCGGTGCCGGCGTCACCCTGCACGAGTGCCTGGCGGCCGCCGACGAGCTGGCCGCCGAGGGCGTACGGGCCCGGGTCGTCGACCTGTACTCGGTCAAGCCCGTCGACGTGGGCACCCTCAGGCGCGCGGCCCTGGAGACCGGCGCCGTCCTCGTCGCCGAGGACCACCACGCCGAGGGCGGGCTCGGCGAGGCCGTCCTGTCGGCCCTCGCGGCGGACGCCGGGCGGCCCGCCTTCCCCCACCTCTCCTTCGGTCATCTCGCCGTCACGGAGCTGCCCGGCTCCGGCACCACCGGGGAACTCCTGGACGCGTGCGGCATCTCCCGTACGCACATCGCCCGGGCCGCCCGGGCGCTGATCGTGCGGTAGGAGCGGGAGAAGGGAGAGAAGCGGGAGAAGCCCGGCCGCCTTCTGATGTGAAAGTCCATCCTTCCGATGATTCCTGTCGGTTGGCCCGGCTCTGCGTGTTATCGCCTCCGCGCGGGTCGCCGTAGGCGACCATGACGGACGCCGAAACCGTCACAGATGAACGGAAGAAGGACCCACGTGCCCGGCAGCGACAGCGAGAACCCGGCGATCGCCTCCCCCACCCCCACCGAGACCCGGCCCATGACCAACATGGACTGGTGGCCGAACCAGCTGGACCTCCAGGTCCTCCATCAGCATTCGCCCCTGTCCGATCCGATGGGCGAGGACTTCGACTACGCGAAGGAGTTCGCCGGCCTCGACGTCGAGGCGCTGAAGCGGGACGTCATCGCGCTCATGACGGACTCCCAGGAGTGGTGGCCCGCCGACTACGGCCACTACGGGCCCCTCTTCATCCGGATGAGCTGGCACGCGGCGGGCACGTACCGCATCGCCGACGGCCGGGGCGGCGGCGGTCAGGGCGCCCAGCGGTTCGCCCCGCTCAACAGCTGGCCGGACAACGCGAGCCTCGACAAGGCGCGCCGGCTGCTCTGGCCGGTCAAGCAGAAGTACGGGCGGAAGATCTCCTGGGCCGATCTGCTGGTCTTCGCCGGCAACTGCGCCATGGAGTCCATGGGGTTCAAGACCTTCGGCTTCGGCTTCGGCCGCCCGGACATCTGGGAGCCCGAGGAGATCTACTGGGGCCCCGAGGACACCTGGCTCGGCGACGAGCGCTACAGCGGCGACAGGCAGCTCACCGGTCCCTTCGGGGCCGTGCAGATGGGCCTGATCTACGTCAACCCGGAGGGCCCCAACGGCAACCCGGACCCGATCGCCGCCGCCCGGGACATCCGGGAGACGTTCGGGCGCATGGCGATGAACGACGAGGAGACCGCCGCGCTCATCATCGGCGGCCACACGTTCGGCAAGTGCCACGGCGCGGTCGACCCGCAGTACGTCGGCCCGGAACCCGAGGCGGCCCCCATGGAGCAGCAGGCCCTCGGCTGGCGGAACACGTACGGCACCGGCACGGGCGCCGACGCGATCACCAGCGGCCTCGAAGGGGCGTGGACGAACGAGCCGACGAAGTGGGACAACGGCTATCTGGACAACCTGTTCCGGTACGAGTGGGAGCTGACCACCAGCCCCGCCGGCGCCCAGCAGTGGACGCCGAAGGACCCGTCGGCGAAGGACACCGTGCCCGACGCGCACGACCCGTCGAAGCGGCACGCCCCGATGATGCTGACGACGGACCTCTCGCTGCGCCTCGACCCGGTCTACGCGCCGATCGCGAAGCGCTTCCACGAGAACCCGGACCAGCTCGCGGACGCGTTCGCCAAGGCCTGGTACAAGCTGCTGCACCGCGACATGGGCCCGCTCTCGCGCTACCTCGGGCCGTGGATCCCCGAGCCGCAGCTCTGGCAGGACCCCGTCCCCGCGGTCGACCACCCGCTGGTCGGGGAGGCGGACGTCACGGCCCTCAAGGCGAGGATCCTCGACTCGGGACTCTCCGTCTCGCAGCTGGTCACCACCGCCTGGGCGTCGGCCGCGAGCTTCCGCGGCACCGACAAGCGCGGCGGCGCGAACGGGGCACGGATCCGGCTCGCCCCGCAGAAGGACTGGGAGGTCAACGACCTGCCCGAGGTGGCCAGGACGGTCGAGACGCTCGACGGGATCCGCGCGGACTTCGAGGGCGCCGGCGGGGGCCGGATCTCGCTCGCGGACCTCATCGTCCTCGGCGGGTGCGCGGCCGTCGAGCGGGCCGCGAAGAACGCCGGGTACGACGTCACGGTCCCGTTCGCGCCGGGGCGCACGGACGCCTCGCAGGAGCAGACGGACGTGGAGGCGTTCGCGGTGCTCGAACCCCGGGCGGACGGGTTCCGCAACTACCTCCGGGCGGGCGAGAAGCTGTCGCCGGAGACCCTGCTGCTCGACCGCGCCAACCTGCTGACGCTGACCGCGCCCGAGATGACGGTGCTCGTCGGCGGCATGCGGGTGCTCGGCACCGGATTCAAGCAGTCGCCGCACGGGGCCTTCACCGACCGGCCGGAGACGCTGACCAACGACTTCTTCGTCCAGCTCCTCGACATGGGCACGGAGTGGAAGGCGTCGACGACCGACGAGAACGTCTTCGAGGGCCGCGACCGCGCCACGGGCGAGGTGCGGTGGACCGCCACGCCGGTCGACCTCGTCTTCGGTTCGCACTCCCAGCTGCGGGCCCTCGCCGAGGTGTACGCGTCGGCGGACGCGGGTGAGAAGTTCGCGCGTGACTTCGCGGCCGCGTGGGACAAGGTGATGAACCTGGACCGGTTCGACCTGCGCTGAGCACGGAGAGGGGCCGGCCCGCCCGTCCGGCCGGCCCCTCTCCGTACCCGTCCGGAGCCTGGTGGTGTCGACACCAGGAGTGGCACGCACTGCCCCGGGCCGCCGCGTCCTGCCACCGTGGTCGCCATGACCCAGCGCACCACTCTGATCACCGGCGTCACCCAAGGCATGGGGCGCGCGCTCGCGCTCGACCTGGCGCCCCTCGGCGGCACCCTCCTCCTGCACGGCCGGAACGCCGAACGGCTCGATGCCGTGGCCGCCGAGGCCCGGGCCGCCGGCCCCGGCACCACGGTCCGTACGTACCTCGCCGACCTCTCCGACCTCGACCAGGTGCACGCGATGGCGGCCCGGATCCGGGCTGCGGAGCCGCACCTCGACGGCCTGATCCACAACGCGGTGGCCGGGGGCGGCCCGCAGCCGCTCGTCCGGGAGTTCAGCGCCCAGGGCCACGAACTCCGCTTCGCCGTCAACCACCTGGCGCCGTACGCGCTCACCCGCGCCCTGCTCCCGCTGCTCACCGCCTCCGCTCCGGCGCGGGTCGTCAACGTCGCCTCGATCGGCCAGGAGGCCATCGACTTCGACGACGTGATGCTGGAGCGGGACTACGAGGGCCTGCGGGCCTACTGCAAGAGCAAACTGGCCATGATCATGGCGACCTTCGAGCTGGGCGCCGAGCTGGAGGGCACCGGCGTGACGGTGAACGCCCTGCACCCGGCCCATCTGATGGACACGACCGGCGTCCGCGCGTACGGCCTCACGCCCCTCACCACCACGGAGGAGGGCGTCCGCCCGACCGTACGGCTGCTCCTGGACCCGGAGCTCGCCGCCGTCACGGGCCGCTACTTCGACCGGTTCACCGAGGCGCGGGCCCACGAGCAGGCGTACGACACCGGGGCGCGCGAGCGTCTGACGAAGCTGACGCACGAGCTGGTGGGAGCGGCCTGAGCGGCCACCCGTCCGGGGGACCGGCTGGCGGGTCGTCCGCACGCGAAGGCTTCCGCCGTCGATCATGAGCGGCGGTATGTCCCCGTGCGTGAAGGAAGATCCGGCATGTCGCTCCCCCAGGCCGCACCGCAGGCCCCCGCAACCCCGAAGGCCCGCATCTACGCGATGCTGGACACGGACGGAGACGGGGTCGCCTCGAAGCACGACTACTTCGTCCGCATCGAGCGCGCCCAGAAGGCGACCGGGCGCGGCGACGACGACCCGCTCGTCGTCGCCGCGCGCGCCACGGGCGAACGCGCCTGGGCCGCGATGGACGCCAACGGCGACGGCGTGATGACGTACGAGGAGTACATCGCCTGGGTGGACGCGGAGAAGTTCGACAACATCTGCCAGTACGCCCTGGGCGCCCTGTTCGACCTCGCCGACGCCGACCAGGACGGCGCCCTGGACCGGTCGCAGTTCACGATGCTGCGCCAGGCCCTGGGCAACCGCGCCGACAACGCCGACGCGGCCTTCGACGCGCTGGACGTCGACGGGGACGGACGCGTCGGCCGCGCGGAGTACCTGGCGTCGATCCGCGCGTACGTCACGGGCGACGAGTCCCCGATGGGAGCCGCCCTGTACTGACGCGGCCGGGCCCGAAGCGGTCGCGGAGGGCGACGAGGGGGTGGAGCACCCCTTGGACCGCGTGCCGCGCCGCGCCGCGCCGACGGCGTCGGCCCGCTCGACGGCTCGTCGGCCCGGCCCGGCGGACCGCCGGCCCGGCCTGACGGGTGATGTTCGCGCGGGTCGGCGGCGTCTCGGCGGCCGTTCCGACCCTCCCGGCCGAATACTCCGGCCATGAGACCACCCCGCCCCACCCCCGGGTCGCGCCGCGCCGCGGCCGCCGCCCTCGCCGCGCTCCTCGCCCTCGGCGCCCCGGCCACCGCGTCCGGCAGCGGCCCGGCGAGCGAGCCCGGTCGTCACCGGCCCTGTGTCGCTTCACGGCTGCCCGACCGCGGCCCGGCGCGCAACGTCCTGCGGATCGCCGAGCAGGCCAAGGCCGACCTGGGCCTCAAGTCCGTGATCCTGCGGGTCACCGTCGACGGCCGCGAGGTCGTCACCACCGCGCTCGGCGAGTCGATGACGGGCGTACCGGCCGCGCCCGCCATGCACTTCCGGAACGGCAACATCGCGATCGCCTACATGGGGACGGCGCTGCTGCGCCTCGTCGACCAGGGCAGGGTGCGCCTCGACGACCCCGTCGGACGCTGGCTGCCGGACCTCGAGGACGGCGACAGGATCACCCTGCGCATGCTGGCCGCCTCCACCACCGGTCTCGTCGACTACGTCCGCCTCCCCGCGTTCCAGCGGGCCGTCGTCGCGGACCCGTTCCGCCAGTGGACGGCCGAGGAGGTCGTGCGGCTCTCGACGAGCCAGGAACGCTGGTACGAGCCGGGCACCAACTGGAGCTACTCGCACGCCAACTTCGTCCTGCTCGGCGCCGCCCTGGAGAAGATCACCGGGACCCGTCTCGACGTCCTGCTCCAGCGGCAGGTCCTGGGCCCGCTCGGACTGCGCGAGACCGACAACGGCTTCACCCCCGACATCCCCGAACCCGTCCTGCACGCCTTCACCTCGGATCGGGGGACGTACGAGGAGTCCACCTTCTGGAACCCCTCGTGGACCACCGCCCCCGGCGCGGTGGAGACCACCGACATCTGCGACCTGGCGAGCTCGGCCGCCGGCATCGGCTCGGGGCGGCTGCTCTCCCCCGCCTCGTACCGGGAGCTGCTGAACCCGGGGACGGTCGGCCTGGGCCACGCCACCCGCACGTGCCCGGCGACGGTCTGCATCGCGCAGACGAAGGCCACCCACTACGGCCTGGGGCTGCTCGTCCTGGGCGACTGGGTGTCCCAGCACCCGCTGTTCTTCGGCTACTCGGCGTCCCAGGCGTACCTGCCGTCGGAGCGCCTGTCGATCGCGGTCGCGACCACGAACGACCCGGACGCCGCGGCCGGCCACACGGCCCATCTGATCGCCCAGCGCATCGCCGCCGCGCTGGCGCCGACGCACCCGATCCCCGACTTCGGCTGATCCGGAAGCGCGGAGCACTCCCCCTCAGACCGTCGCCGAGTCCCCGTCCGGCGCGTGCCCGGCGGCCTCGGCGGCGGTGTAGGAGGAGGCGAAGGTGAACGCGCGCGGGGACGGCCCGTGCGCCCGCAGGTCCGCAAGGCGTTCCAGTGCCTCGCCGACGGTCGGGACGTGACCGGCGGGGACCCACCAGAGCACCAGGTGCGCCTCGACGTGCCGGTGGAACCAGTCACGGCGCCGCCGCATCACCTCCAGGTGCCCGCTGCGGTACGCGAAGTCCCACAGCGCCTCCCGGGTCTCCCACACCGACAGGTTGACGATGACGTCCTCGCCCAGCGGGCGCAGTCCGGTGGCGTCGGCCTCCCCGTCCTCCACGAGCCGCCACACGAAGCCGGGGGCGTCGTCGGCGGCGGCGTTGACCGGGTCGAGCATCTCGACGAAGTGCGCCACGCGCGGGTCGTCGATGGGGAAGCGGAGCCTGGCGACGTTGAGTTGGGCGAGGTGGCGGGCGTGCGGGGATGCGGTCATGGCCTCATCCCAGCACGACCCGCTTTTCTATGTCAATCGCCATTGTTTTTAGAAGCTTCGACCACCACGCAGCACTCCCCGGGCCGGGCGTCCATGCGGGCGCGGACCGGCCCGCCCTCCCCGAGCAGCCCTTCGAGGAGGGCCAGGTTCATGCCGCAGACGAGCGGCGGAAAGCTCTCGGCGACGGCGTGGAAGGGGCAGTTGCGCATCCGGACGGCGCCGTCCTCCGGGTACGGCTCGTAGCCGCGGGCCGCCAGCGCCTCCACGGCCTCTTCGAGCCCGCGGCAAGGCCCCGCCGGACCGCGCAGCGCCTCGCCCCGGCGGCGCGCCGCCGCGCAGAGCCCGGCGTCGAGCCCGGCCTCCTCGGCCGCCTCGGCGAGCAGCTCGGCGGCGGTGCGGTAGTCGCGGGCGGGCAGCGACACCGACCGCTCGCCCCGCGCCCGGGTGTACACCTTGGCGGGACGGCCCGCCCCCGGTCCGGAGCGCCCCGACAGACGGCGACTGCCGCTCTCCAGGAGCCCCGCACCGGTGAGCTTGTCCAGGTGGTGCGCGGCGAGCGTGCGCGCCACCCCGGCCGCCTCGGCCGCCTCGTTGCGGCCGACCTCGCGGCCTTGTGCCACCACGTACTCGTACAGGCGGCGCCGCACAGGATCCTGCAGCACCGCGATCGCGTCGATGTCCTCCACGAGCCCATTCTAGGAACAATGCGGATTGGCGATAGAAGGTACGCTTCCCCGCACGAGGACCGTCGGACGACCGGGAGCGTGTGATGACGGAAGCGACGGAGCCGGGGGCGCGGCCGCGTGTGCGCAGGCAGCCGCAGCAGGCACGCAGCCGGGCCCGGGTCGAGGCCATCCTCGGCGCGGCCGACCGGATCCTCTCCCAGGAGGGGTACGAGGCGCTGACGATGCGGCGGGTCGCCGAGGACGCGGGCGTCCCGGTCGGCAGCATCTACCAGTTCTATCCCGACAAGGGCGCGGTGGTGGACGCGCTCGGGCGGCGGTACCTGGAGGCCTTCGAGGCCGCCATCGACGAGCTCGTCGAGCGGGCCGTCGCCGGTGAACTGACCGACCTGGTGGGCACGATGGTCGACGTCTACAGCGAGCTGTTCCGGTCCCAGCCCGGCGGCATGGCGCTGTGGGCCGGACGGCACCTCAGCCCCGAGCTCGCCCGGGCCGACGAGGCGAGCAACGCGCTCATCGCCGAGGGGCTGCGGCGCATCGTGGAGCACTTGACCGGCGGGCCCGGCGGCGAGCGGGCGCGCCGGGCGACGCGGATGGTGGTGTGGGCCGCCAACGCCGTGCTGCACGAGGTGTTCAAGGGCGGGGGCGAACCGGACCTGGAGACCGTGGACGAGCTGAAGCGGATGCTGGAGGGCTACTGGGAGGACCTGCGGGACCGGCTGACGGCCGCACAGGGGTGAATCCGGCCCCGCCCCACCCATAGAACGTGAACGAGTGTTCATGTTACGGTGCGGCCCACCTCGGACGGCTAGCCCAGCAGTGAAGGCGGTGCCCGTGACACCCAGCCCCACCAGCCCCACTGATCCCACCGGAATCCCCCGGCTCCCGGCCGGCTTCGTCTGGGGCGCCTCGACCGCCGCGTACCAGATCGAGGGCGCGGCCGACGAGGACGGCAAGGGCGCGTCGATCTGGGACACCTTCGTGCGGCGCCCCGGGGCCGTCCGCGACGGTCACACCGGCGACGTCGCCTGCGACCACTACCACCGCCTCGACGAGGACGTCGCGCTGATGCGCCGGCTCGGGCTCGACGCGTACCGCTTCTCGGTGTCCTGGCCGCGCGTCCTGCCGACCGGCGCGGGCAAGGTCGAGCCGCGCGGCCTCGACTTCTACGACCGGCTCGTCGACGCGCTGCTCGACGCCGGGATCGAGCCCACGCCCACCCTCTTCCACTGGGACCTGCCGCAGGCCCTGGAGGACGAGGGCGGATGGCTGGACCGCGACACCGCGCACCGGTTCGCCGAGTACGCGGCGGTGACGGCCGACCGGCTCGGCGACCGGGTCAAGCGGTGGATCACCCTCAACGAGCCCTTCGTGCACATGTCCTTCGGCTACGGCTTCGGCGTCCACGCCCCGGGCCGCGCCCTGATGCTGGACGCGCTGCCGGTCGCGCACCACCAGCTGCTCGGCCACGGCCTGGCGACCGCGGCGCTGCGGGCCGCCGTCCCGGACGCCCAGGTCCTGATCGCCAACAACTGCACGCCCGTACGGCTGCGCCCGGACGCCCGGTCGGACGGGGACGCGGCGGCGGCCTCGGCGTACGACGTCCTGCACAACCGCCTCTTCAACGACCCGGTACTCCTGGGCAGCCACCCCGACCTCTCGGCGTACGGCATGACCGACCCGAGCTGGGGAGGCGTGGTCCGCGACGGCGACCTCGCCACCATCGCCGCGCCACTGGACGGCCTCGGGATCAACTACTACAACCCGACCTGGGTGACCGCCCCGGCCGATCCCGCCGCGGGCCTGCCCTTCGACCTGACGGAACCCCAGGAGGCGTACCGGCGCACCGCGTTCGACTGGCCGGTCGTCCCCGGCGGACTCACGGAGCTCCTCACCGGCCTCAAGGCCCGCTACGGCGACGCCCTTCCGCCGGTGTGGATCACCGAGAGCGGCTGCTCGCAGCCGGCCGGTACGGACGACCGGGAGCGCATCGACTACCTCGACGGGCACATCACCGCGGTCGCGGACGCCGTGGCCCGAGGGGTGGACGTGCGCGGCTACTTCACCTGGTCGCTGCTCGACAACTTCGAGTGGGCCGAGGGCTACCACCAGCGTTTCGGCCTGGTCGAGGTCGACTTCGCCACCCTGCGCCGCACGCCCCGGGCGAGCTTCGACTGGTACCGCGCCCTGATCGCCGCGCAGCGGGCCTGAGCGGCGAAGCCATCGTGGTCCACGCCCCGGAAGAAGCCGCCGAGGACGTCGCCGTCTTCGCCGAGCCCACCGTCCCGGTCAAGGCCGGGTGGACGGCGAGCCTCTCGCTCTCCACCCTCGCCGTCTTCATGGCGTTCATGACGCCCATTCAGATCCTGCTGCCGCTCCAGCTGGAGCGGATCGACCCGCACGACAAGAACACCGCGCTGTCGCTCGTCACCGGCCTCGGCGCGCTCGTCGCGGTGCTCGCCAACCCGATCGCCGGCGCGTGGTCGGACCGGACGACGAGCCGGTTCGGCCGCCGCCGGCCCTGGATCCTCGGCGGCGCGCTCGCCGGGGCGGCGGGCCTCGCGGTCACCGCCTCCCAGCACACCGTGGCGGGGGTCGCCGTCGGCTGGTGCCTCGCGCAGGCGGGCCTCAACGCGATGCTGGCCGGCGTCACCACCCCGATCGCCGACCGCGTGCCGCTCACCCAGCGCGCGGTGGTCTCCGGCTGGACCGGCCTCATGCAGTCCATCGGCCTGGTCCTCGGCGCGCTGATCACCACCCTCCTGGTCACCGGCGTCCGGTCCGGCTACGTCACGCTCGCCGTCCTCACCGTCGTGCTCGCCCTGCCCTTCGTCCTGCGCCAGACCGAACCGGCCCTGCCCCGGGAGCTGCGCCCCGCCTTCGACGCCCGCGCCTTCGCCCGCTCGTTCTGGGTGAGCCCCCGGCGGCACCCCGACTTCGGCTGGGCGTGGCTCACCCGGTTCCTGATCAACCTCGGCAACGCCCTCGGCACCCTCTACCTGTTCTACTTCCTCGCCGACGCCGTCCACTACGGCGACCCCGGCACCGGCGTGCTGGTCCTGACGGTGGTCTACACCCTCTGCGCCGCGCTCACGGCCGTCCCCGTGGGCGTGCTGTCCGACCGCGCCGGACGCCGCAAGGGCTTCGTCGTCCTGTGCTCGCTGGTCATGGCCGCAGCCGCGCTGCTGCTCGCCCTGCTCCACACCTGGCCGTCCGCCCTCGCCGCCGCGGCCGTCCTCGGCGCGGGGTACGGCGTCTACCTCGCCGTCGACCAGGCCCTGGTCACCCAGGTCCTGCCCGAGGCCGCCGACCGCGCCAAGGACCTCGGCGTCATCAACATCGCCAACTCCGGCCCCCAGGTCCTCGCGCCCGCCCTCGCCTCGCCGGTCATCGCCCACCTCGGCGGCTACACCGGCCTGTACGCCACGGCGGCCCTGGTCATCCTGGTCGGCGGCCTCCTCGTCCACCGCATCAGAGGCGTGGCCTGACACCGACCCGCACGCGGGGACCCCGTCCCACTCCCTGAAATTCTGCATTCAGAGCCTTGCCCACTGTTGGCCTCTATGCGAGATTCGGCGCACCGCAGTACGGCTGAACGGCTGCGGTACGTCCGGACGCACAGGAATCGCTGCGGGGAGGGGTCGCAACATGCCGGTCCAAGTGGAGAGGCGCACCATCGAGGTCGTTCCCGACGCGGAGCGGCACGGCACGCCGCGCAGCCAGTTCACGCTGTGGTTCGGCGCGAACATGCAGATCACCGCGATCGTCGACGGCGCACTGTCCGTCGTCTTCGGCGCCGACGCGCTGTGGGCGATACCCGCGCTGCTCATCGGCAACGTCCTCGGCGGCATCGTGATGGCGTTGCACTCGGCGCAGGGCCCGCGGCTCGGCGTACCGCAGATGATCTCCAGCCGCGCGCAGTTCGGCGTCCACGGCGCGGTCCTGCCGCTGCTGCTCGTGATCCTCATGTACCTCGGCTTCGCCGCGACCGGCAGCGTGCTGGCCGGCCAGGCGCTGGCCGAGCTGCTGCACATCGACGACACGCAGGTCGGCATCCTCGTCTTCGGCGTGCTGACCGCCGTGGTCGCCGTCACCGGCTACCGGCTCATCCACGCCGCCGGCCGCGTCGCCACCGTCGTCGGCGTGCTCGGCCTCGGCTATCTCCTCGTACGGGTGTTCACCCAGTACGACGTCGGCGCGCACGTCGGGGACAAGGGCTTCGAGACGGCGACCTTCCTGCTCGCCGTCGGACTCGGCGCCGGATGGCAGCTGACCTTCGGCCCGTACGTCGCCGACTACTCGCGCTACCTGCCGCGCGACACCAGCACGCGCGCGACGTTCTGGTCGACGTTCGCCGGCTCCGTCATCGGCTCCCAGTGGGCGATGACGCTCGGCGCGCTCACCGCGGCCGTCGCGGGCAAGGCCTTCCTCACCGACCAGGTGGGCTTCCTCGGCGACCTGGCCGGACCCGCGGCCCTCGCCTTCCTGATCTACCTGGTGATCGTCGTCGGCAAGCTGACCGTCAACTGCCTCAACGCGTACGGCGGTTTCATGTCGATCCTCACCACCGTCACCGCCTTCGACGGCCGCTCGCGGATCTCGGCCGCCGCCCGCGCCGCCTACATCGTCGGCTTCACCGCGGTGTCGATCGGCATCGCGCTCGCCGCCAGCGCCGACTTCCTGAACAACTTCAAGAACTTCGTGCTCCTGATCCTGATGGTGTTCACCCCGTGGAGCGCGATCAACCTGGTCGACTACTACCTGGTCTCCCGGGAGCGCGTCGACATCCCCGCCCTGTACGACCCCGCCGGCCGCTACGGGCGCTGGAACGTCACCGCGCTGACCTGCTACGTCGTGGGCATCGCCGTACAGATCCCGTTCCTGGCCACCAAGCTGTACACCGGCGCGGTCACCAAGAGGCTCGACGGCGCCGACATCTCGTGGATCGTCGGCCTGGTCGTCACCGGGGCCGTGTACTGGCTGTGGGTGCGACGCACCGCCGACCCGCCGGCCGAGACCATCCACCCGGCCACCACCGAGGACGACGACCGTACGACGGCACCCGTCGGCTGACCCGTACTCACCCCACGGGCACGGCGCGGTCACTCTCAGGAGTGATACGTCGAGCGATCGTTCTGCGGCGACAAACCACGAGGGAGCGCGGGCCGAGGGGCGCCGCCGGGCCCGTCCGCGCCGAGTCCGTATGCACCATCCCAAGTGGCAGGCGGCCCGACGGCAGCTGACGGTGAGCCATGTCGCCGCGTACCGAAAGCCGACAGTGGGTCAGCTGACGCGGCGTACGGAAGGAAGTTCAGCGATGCGCTCTGCCCGCATTCTCTTCGCCGCGGCCGCCACCGCCGGCACCCTGGCGCTCGCCGCACCCGGCGCCTACGCGATCACCGCAGGTGACTGGGACGGCTCCTCCCACAGTGACAGCTCTTCCCACAGCGACAGCTCCTCCCACAGCAAGGAGAGCGACCACGAGAAGGAGAGCGACCACGAGAAGGGGAGTGACCACGAGAAGCCGAAGGGCGGCATGCACACCGGCTCCGGCGCCCTGTCCCTCGTCAGCGGCGACGACTGGTCCAAGGAGCACGACAAGGGGGACAAGGGCGACAAGGCCGAGAAGGAGCACGACAAGGGCGGCCAGTACGAGAAGGGTGACCACGAGAAGCCGAAGGGCGGCATGCACACCGGCTCCGGCGCCCTGTCCCTCGTGAACTCCGACGACTGGACCAAGGACAAGGACAAGGACGCGGAGAAGGACAAGCAGAAGGACTGGACGAAGGACAAGTCGGAGGACGAGAGCGGCTACAAGTCGGAGAAGCCGAAGGGCGGCATGCACACGGGCGGAGGCGGCCTCGCGAGCAGCACCACGAACGTGACCGGCGCGGCCCTGGTCGCGGGCGGTCTCGCCGCGTTCGCCCTCCACCGCCGCAGGAAGGCCGCCGGCTCGGCTGCGTGAGGAAGCACGGACGCGGGGGTCGCCTCCTGGACGGCGGCCCCTGCGTCCGGCCCCCGCGCCTCCGTACCCCGATCCCGGATCTTCCGCCCCAGTCCGAAGGAGCCCCTGGTGACGACCCGACCGGATCCCGCTGACGCGGGAGCGCCCCGGCGTATCCCTCGGTGGGTGGTCCCCGCCGTGTTCTGGACGCTGGTTCTTGCCGTGCTTCTCCTCGTCCTCCGGCCGGGCATGCCCGACCAGGACACGGAGGCGCCGGCCCGACCCGCGGCCGCCGCCGAGTCCGGTCGCGCTTCGTCCCTCCCCGGCGCAGCGCGCCATGCCCCGCCGAGCGCCGTCCCGGCGGCCGGTCCGTCGATGCCGAGGTCGGCCCCCACCCGTCTGAGGATTCCCAGGATCGGAGTGGACGCGCCCTTCACCGGCCTGAAGATCGGCCCCTCCGGTGCGCTCGAACCGCCCCCGGCCGACGACACGAACCTGGTGGGCTGGCAGGAGTCCGGCATCTCCCCCGGTGAACGGGGGACCTCGATCATCGCGGGCCACCTGGACACGGCCACCGCCCCCGCCGTCTTCGCCCGGCTCGACGAGCTCAAGGCCGGGGACACCTTCGAGGTGAGTCGCGCCGACGGGACCACCGCCGCCTTCCTCATCGATTCCGTGGAGCAGTTCGACAAGGACGACTTCCCGAATCAGCGCGTCTACGAGGACACCCCCGACGCGCTCGTCCGGCTCATCACCTGCGCGGGCCCCTACGACCGCAAGGCGAAGGACTACACCGAGAACCTCGTCGTCTTCGCCCACCTGGAGCCCACCGGCTGACCCGGCGCGGACCCGGCGCCCGGCGCCCGCGCCCGGCTCGCGCACCACCTCCGGCTCGCGCCCACGCCCGGCCCGCACCCGCCTCCGGCTCGCGCCCACGTCCGGCTCGCCCCCGCTCCCGGGTTTCAGAGGGCGACCGTGGCCCGCACCAGCGTTCCCTCGGCTGAGCCGAGTACCGACGTGGTCGAGGAATACGCCTCGACCAGAGCGAGGCCCCGGCCGAACGAGGCGTCCATGTCCGCGTCCTCGCACCGCGGTGCCGTACGCGGCTGCCAGCGGCCCCCGTCACGCACCGCGACGGTCACGAAGGCGTCGTCCGCCTCGAACATCACCGCGAGATCGGGACTGCCGCTGTGCAGGACCACGTTGGTGGCCAGCTCCGTGACGATCACGGTGAGCGCTTCCTCCGCCGCCTCGGACAGCCGCCGATGACGGGCCACCGATCGCGCCAGCCGGCGCAGGAGCGGCACCGAACACGGCGTCGCCGCCACCACGCTCACGGCCAGCAGCCGCCCGGTACCGGAAGGCGCCGCCGGCGCGAGTTCGCACCGCGGCGCCTCGACGGTGCCCCGGGGCGCCCCGACGGGGCTCGAACGGGTCATGCCTCTCACGCCGGACTCCTGCCTGCGCGGCCGATCTCATCGGAAGCGGGCCCCGTCGCACCCGACGGCCGGGGGCCTTACCGCATCCACGCTGCCCGCGGACCGGGGCACGCGGCAATCAGGGCAGACTGAGTACGGATACCCAAACAATTGGGCGAAGGTCCTGAAGACAGGGTGACGCGTCATGTCCGACACCTCCGGAACCGCCGACGAGGCCGAGGCCGCACTCCGTGGCAGGCTCACGGCGGCGCTCTCCCCCGAGGCGCCCGGCCGCCCCCTGTTGATCCTGGTCGAGGGCCCGGCCGGCACCGGCAAGAGCCGCCTGGTGGAACGGCTCCGGGAGGCCGCGCCCGACACGGCCCGCCGCGTGGCGCTCGACGAGCCCGTGCCCGCCGACCGGCCGGTCCTGCTGGTCGTCGAGGACGTGCACCGGGCGTCCGCCGAGCACGTCGCCGCTCTCCACGCCCTGCTGTCCGACCCGCCCGCACGCCTGGTGTGCCTCCTCAGCTGTCGCCCGGAGGAGCTGCCCGTACCGGGAATGGTCCTCGGGCCGGACACGGAGTTCCCGGCGCGTCTCACGGTGGTACGGCACGTCGTCGGCCCGCTGGGCCTCGCCGCCGTGCGTCGGGCGGCCGTGGACGCACTCGGCGCGGACCGGTGTCCGGCCGGCCTCGCCGAGGCGCTGCACCACGCCTCCGGCGGTGTCGCCCAGACCGTCGCCGACCTCCTTGACCTGCTGGCCGCCCGGGGCCCGGCCGCGGGGCAGCCGCGCCCCGCCGAGGTGGCCGAGCTCGACACACCGCCCCGTCTCGCGGCCCTCACGCTGCGCCGCGTGCTCTCCGTGCCCGAGGAGCAGCGCCCGATCGTGCTCGCCGCCGCCGTCCTCGACGAGCCCTCGACCGCCGGGGAACTCGCCGCGGTGGCCGGGCTCGCCACGGCGCCGGGCCGGGACGCGCTGCTCACCGCCCTGCACCGGGCCGCGCTCGCCCCCCGGGGCGAGGGCCGGTACGGCTTCTCCTCACCGCTCGCCGCCGACACCGTCCGCCGCTGGACGCCCGGCCCCGTCCTCGAACTGCTGCACCGGAGGGCCGCACGTCTGCTGGCCACGCGCCAACCGGTCCCCTGGGAACGGCTCGCCGGCCACCGCCGTGCGTGCGGCGACGAGCGGGGATGGCTCGTCGCCGTCGAGCGCGCCGCCCAGCGGTTCGAGGAGGAGGGTGAGCAGCAGCGCGCCGCGCGCCTGCTGGAATCGGCGCTCGCGACCGGTCCGGTCCCCCCACATGCCCGCCCCCGGCTCGCCACGCTCCTCGCCCGCTGCGCCGTGGTGGGCCTGCGTTCGGACCAGACGCACGACGTGCTGCGGCACATCGTGGCCGACACCGGCCTTCCGCCGGCCGTCCGCGGTGAGATCCGTCTGGACCTCGGTCTCCTGCTGTGCAACCAGATGGGCCAGGTCGTCGAGGGGAGGGCCGAGCTCGCCCGCGCGGTGGACGACCTCGCCGGCCGACCGGTACCCCTGGCCCGGGCGATGGCGGCACTCGCCATGCCGTACGGGCCGGACGCGCCGTTCGCCGAGAACATCGCCTGGATCGAGCGGGCCGTGAAGGTCGCCGCCGAGTCGGGGGACCCCGTCATCCAGGCCGCCGTCGCGGCCAACCACGTGAGCATCCTGCTGAACAGCGGCGACCCGGCCGCCTGGTCGCTCATCGACGGCCTTCCCCGGGACAGCGACCTCGTCGGGTGCCGGCAGCACGCGGCCCGCGGACTGTGCAACGCCGCCGACGCCTCGGTGTGGCTCGGCCACTACGAGAGGTCGCGCGACCTGCTCGCCGAGGGCGTGGCCCTCGCGGCCCGCAGCGGCGCCGCGTACGCCGAGCAGACCGGACACGGCTGCACCCTCGTCCTGGACTGGGCGACCGGTCACTGGCCGGGGCTCGCCGACCGGGCCCGCACCTTCGTCGACGAGGCCGGCACGATGCCCTACCTCGTCGCCGACGCGCGGCTGGTCCTCGGCCTGCTCGCCCTCACCCGCGGTGAATGGGCCGACGCCGTCGACCACCTCACCGGGCCGGGGGCCGCCGACCTGGACAGCGGCCCGGTGCCCATCTCGGCGGCGGCCTCCGGTGCCCTGATCAGACTCGCACTCGCTCACGAGGACATCGACGGTGCCGCCTCCGAGGCCGCTGCCGCGTGGGGCCGGCTGCGCACCAAGGGGATCTGGCCCTGGGCCGCCGAGCTGGCCCCCTGGGCGGTCGAGGCGACCGTGCGCGCGGGAGCGGTGGAGGCGGCCCGCGAGATGGCCGCCGAGTTCGCGGACGGTCTGGAAGGCAAGGACGCTCCGTCGGCGGCCGCCGCCCTCGAATGGACCCACGGCGTCCTCGCCGAACGGACGGGGAGAGCGGCCGAGGCCAAGGCCCGCTACGAGAGGAGCGCCGCCGCCTACAAGGCCGTCCGCCGGCCCTATCAGGCAGCCCTCACCCGCGTGGGCGCCGCCCGCTGCACCCTCGCCCATGACGGCGACAGCGGCTCCGCCGTCGCCTTGCTCGCCGACTGCGCCACGGCCTTCGACGCGCTCGGCGCGACCTGGGACGCCGCGCGCACCCGCTCCGAGCTGCGCCACCTCCGTCCCGCCCTGGAGCCCCGCTCGCCCGGCCGTCCCCGGTACGGCGACCTGCTGTCCCCCCGCGAGGCGGAGGTCGCCGAACTCGCGGCGGCCGGCATGACCAACCGGGAGATCGCCACCACCCTCCATCTGTCCCCGCGGACGGTCGAGCAGCACGTGGCCCGTGCCATCCAGAAGAGCGGCGCGCGCTCACGGCAGGGACTCGGGCGGGCCCTCAAGGGGGCCGGGAATTGATTGCGTATCCGTGATGCTCCGGTTCCGGACAGACCGGGAGCTGCTCTTCGCGCCATGATCGTCTCGGGCGGCGCCGCACTCACACCCCGTGCGGCGCCGCAACGGGGCTGCCGTCCGCGCCGGTCCCGCCTGCCTTCGCGCGCCCCCTGCGGGCCGGACCCGGCGGTCAGCCGGGCGCGGGGGCCTCGGTCGGTGCGAGGAGGCGCCGCCGGAAGAGGTCGAGGACCTGGTCGAGTGCCTGACGAGTGGGCTGGCCGGGTTCGTCGACGAGGTGCTCGGTCAGGACGGAGTGCGGCGGCATCAGGCCCTCGGGGTTCGCCGCGCCGTCGTCGAGTTCCACCCCGACGAAGGCGTCCCCCAACTGCTCGCGCAGGCGGGCGAAGCGTGCCCCGGGGGCGAGGCGGTCGCCGCGGAAGCGCAGCCCGAGGACGGTCAGGCCTTCGGCGCAGCGCCGCCGGACGGTCCGCAGGTCGTCGGGTGAGATGTCGATCGAGCGGCGGTTGCGGTCCGTCACGGCCAGCGGGAGGGACGGCTGGCAGAGCACGGGCGCGAGGAGGCGCTCGTCCGTCGCCATGGCCAGGGCGAAACCGCCGGTCAGACACATCCCCAGGGCACCGACGCCCGGGCCGCCGCACCGTTCGTGCTCCTGGGCGGCCAGGGCACGCAGCCAGTCCACGACCGGAGAGGTGCGGCCCGCGGCGAGCAGGGTGAACTCCCGGCTGACACACACCTGGACGGCCGCGCGCAGACCGGTGCCCGCGGCCCCCGCCCACCCGTGTGCCTTCGGGTCGGGATCGCGCCCCGCGGTGCCGAACAGGTCGGGCAGGACGACGGTGCAGCCGATGTCCCGGACCTGGCGCGCGAACCGGGCGACCTTCGGGGTGATGCCCGGGATCTCGGCCATGACGATCACGGCCGGGCCGGTGCCGGAGCGCAGCACCCGGTGCGTACTCCCCCGGTGCGTGAAGCGTTCACGGGTGAAATCCGACAAGGCGTCGTCGGGCACGCGTCCTCCAGTTCCCGGAAGGGATCGCCGTACGTGCGGGCATGCCGGCACGCGACACGTTACCCATCGGTAGCCGCCCCCGCACCCCTTTCGGGCGAGCGGAGTTCACCGGCGGACGATTGTGACGTGTGCCTTGCAGTCACCTGACAGCCACCTGCGAATGCTTCCCGCGGTGCGGATCATGACAACAGAATGACTCGAAGCCGAGATCGCTCTCCTCCGATTCAGAGGCGTCGAGCCCGCATCGCCCCGCGAGCACAGCGCCGCCCGGATCGGCCGCGTCTCTCCGCCCCCTCAGAAAGCACGTCGAGCCGTGCCGCCTGTGGGGGAAAGCGAGGACATGCGGTTTCCCCAAAGAGTCATGGGGAGTTGGGCGGGATCGCCGCCCACCCGTTCACAGACATCCGCAACACCCTTGAAAAGCCCTACGGCGTGCCGGGGAGCCGGACCGTGACGACGAGACCACCGGCGGGGCGGGGGGCGAGGTCGAGGGTCCCGCCGTGGGCGCGGACGATGCTGTGCACGATGGCGAGACCGAGGCCGACACCGGCGTGCTCGTCGGTGCGGGCCCGTTGCGTGCCGCGCTGGAAGGGTTCGGTGAGGGTCGGCACCAGTTCCGGCGGGAGTGGATGCCCCGTGTTCTCGACCCGCACCACGCTCGCCCCGCCCCGGGCTTCGGTGCGGACCGTCACGGTGCCACCGGCGGGGAGGTTGTGGACGACGGCGTTCTGGACGAGGTTCGTCACCATCCGCAGCAGGAGCTCCGCGGAGCCGTCGGTCCGTGCGGCTCCGCCGGTGACGTCGAGCGCGATCCCGCGCTGTTCGGCGAGGGGAAGGAGGGTTTCGGCGGCCTCTTCGGCGACGAGGGAGAGGTCGACGCTCTCGCGGTGGATGTCCCCCCGGTCGCTGCGGCTGAGCAGCAGGAGGGCCTCGGTGAGGTCGATCGCGCGCGTGTTCACCACCTGCAGGCGTTCCAGGAGTTCGCCCCGGTCCCGCGTGGGGTCCCTGCGGGCGACGTCGAGCAGTGTCTGCGAGATGGCCAGCGGGGTGCGCAGTTCGTGGGAGGCGTTCGCGGCGAACCGTTGCTGCTCGGCGACGTGCGACTCCAGTTGTTCGAGCATGGTGTCGAACGCGTCGGAGAGTTCACGGAACTCGTCCTGTCGGCCTTTCATACGGATCCGGTGGGACAGCGATCCGTTCCCGGCCGCCCGTGCCGCGGCCGTGATCCGGGTGAGCGGTGCGAGCATCCGGCCTGCGAGGAACCATCCCCCGACGAGGCCGAGGACGAGCAGGACGGCCATCGCCACGGCCGCGGCGGGGGCGAAGGTGTGCACGAGGAGGTAGCGGTTGGGCGAGATCCCGAGAAGGCCCTGCGAGTTGTCGGGGACGTAGCGCAGCAGGAACCCCCACACCACGGCCAGCAGGAGGGCGCCGGCGACCGCGAGGAACCCGGCGTAGCTGAGGGTGAGTTTCAGTCGGACGCTGTGCCCTGGACGCCTAGGCATGCGTACCGCCGCCGTGGGCGGAATCCGGACCGGTGTCGATGCGGTAGCCGACGCCCGGCACCGTGGCGATGATCCAGGGTTCGCCGAGCCGTTTCCGCAGTGCGGAGACGGTGATGCGCACGGCGTTGGTGAACGGGTCGGCGTTCCCGTCCCAGGCCCGTTCGAGGAGCTCTTCGGCGCTGACGACCCCGCCGTCGGCGGCGACGAGGACGTCGAGGACGGCGAACTGCTTGCGGGTGAGTGCGACGTAGCGTCCGTCGCGGAAGACCTCCCGGCGGAAGGGGTCGAGCCGCAGGCCGGCGATCTCACGGACCGGGGGCCTGGCGTGCGCGCGCCTGCGGTCGAGCGCCCTCAGCCGCAGGACGAGCTCCCGCATCTCGAAGGGCTTGGTGAGGTAGTCGTCGGCGCCGAGCCCGAATCCGGACGCCTTGTCGTCGATCCGGTCGGCGGCGGTGAGCATGAGGATCGGGATGCCGCTGCCGGAGGCGACGATGCGCCGGGCGACCTCGTCGCCGGAGGGGCCGGGGATGTCGCGGTCGAGGACCGCGAGGTCGTAGGAGTGGACGCCGAGCAGCTCCAGGGCGGTGTCGCCGTCGCCCGCGATGTCGGCGGCGATCGCCTCAAGGCGGAGGCCGTCACGGACGGCTTCGGCCAGGTAGGGCTCGTCCTCCACGATCAGTACGCGCATGCCCGAAGCCTAAGCACCACGGCGTGCGGCCGGGGTGTACGAGGGCGTGTACGGGGACATGTGCGGGGCCGCGTACGCACCGGACACCCGGCTCAGCCCGCCGGTGCCGGCGCGGGGCGAGGCCGGTCCGACGGCTCCGTCGCCGCACTGCGCCACCAGCGGCGCGAGGCCAGTGCGGCCAGCAGGGCGCCGGCGGCGTTGACCAGCACGTCGTCCACGGAGGACACCCGGTCGAGGCGGAGGACGTACTGCGCGGTCTCGACCAGGACCGAGCAGCCCGCCCCGAGCGCCAGGATCCGCGGCACGGACGCCACCGCCGCGAACCGCATCGGGGCGAAGAACCCCAGCGCCGCGAAGACCAGCAGGTTGCCGACGATCCCGAGCGGCCCCATGGTGGCCAGGTCCCGCAGCGGGACCAGGCTCACCCGGCCGGGGACGGTGCCGGCCCCGGCGCCCGGCATCAGGGTCAGCCACAGGAACGGCACCGTCCCGTGGACCATGCCCACCTCGGCCAGCGACCTCCGCCACGCCCACGGGACGCCGTCGGCACGCCGACGGTGCGCCAGCGCCCCCACCACCAGTACGGCCAACGGCAGCGCGACCAGCGTCATGAGCACCACGCCGTTGAACGTGTCGAAGCAACCGTGCCACCGCCCGGCCATGCACCTCGGAGCGGACATCAGGAGCGGCCCCCGCATGACGAACGCGGCGCCCGCCAGGGCGAGGACCGCCAGGGCGAGGACCGCGATCCCGCGCGAGCGGCGGGGCGGCACCGGCAGGGATGCGTCGTGGTTCATACCTCCAAGGGGAACCGGAGGGCCGTTGCGGCGGCGTATGCGGTTTTCGATACGCCCGCGATACACCCCCCGCATCGGGGAACCGGCGCGAGCCGGGGGGCGGCGTCCTTCCTGGCGGCATGGTGCCGCCTCCGGCCGTGGACGGTGACGCGGCGGTACGGGCGAGCCCGTACCGCCGCGGAGACGGTCGAGGTGTCGTGCCGTCAGGAGACGGTGATGAACCGGGCGACGCTCGGCACCCCGTGGGCGTCGAGGGCGAAGAGCATGTAGGTGCCCGGCAGGACCACACCCTTGTCGGCCGGGAGGGACACCGCGTACGTGCCGGTCCCCGTGGCCGTGGAGGCCAGCGGGACCCGCCGCTGGTCGTTGTCCGTGGAGTGGGTCGCGGCCGCGGCCCGCATCAGGACGAAGGAGGCCACCGGCCCCCCGGTGGTGACGGTGAGCGAGGTGCCGGCGGCGGCCCTGGGCGGTACGCCGCCGGTGATCACGGGACGCGGCTTGGGCGAGCCGTCCTCGTCGAGGAGGTACGGCGGGGTGAACACGGCCCCGTCGGCGTGGTTGGTGGCGCAGTCCCCGCACAGGCCGCCGCCGCCGGAGAAGATCCGCCCGTCGGGCAGCAGGTTCGCCACGCTGTGGTAGTTGCGCGGGATGGCCATGCTGGCGAGCGGGGTGAAGCGTCCGGTCGCCGGGTCCCACAGCTCGGGGGTCAGCACGGACGTGGCGTCGCTGAACGGCACGGGGTACGCCTGCCCGCCGAACACGGCGACCTTGCCGTCGGGCAGGACGACGCTGTTGCCGAAGGCGCGGGCGTGGCCCATGTCGCCCGTGCGCGCGGCCTTGGCCTGACCGCCGTCGATGCTCACGGTGTACGCGCGCCGGGTGGCGGGCGTGTTCTCGTACGCGGGCGAGCCTCCCAGGGTGAGCAGTTTGCCGATGTCGTACGCGACGGCGTTGCCGGTCATGGCGTCCTGGCTGTCGGCCCGGGTGCCGGCGGAGGTGATGCTCCCGTTCCCGCCGGTGGTGATCCAGTTCATCTGCTTGCTCGGGCCCAGCTGGAGCACCTTGCCGCCCGAGGTGGCGTACAGCCACATGTGGTTGTCGGCGCGGTAGGCGCCGCGCGGGTCGGCCGTCATCGCCGGGACGGCGGGGACGCCGGGGAGCTTGCGCCAGGTGCCGGTGTCCGGGGACCAGACCTCGCCGGACTTGTCGCCCGCGGCTCCGCTCCAGGATCCGCCGAGGACGAAGGCCTCGCCGGTGGAGAGCAGGGTCATGGCCTGGTAGCCGCGGGCGATGTTCATGTCGCTGGTCGCGGACCAGGCGTCGGTGGCCGGGTCGTAGATGCTCGCCTTCTCCGCGTTGCTGCCGCCGGTGACCAGGACCCGGCCGTCGGCGAGCATCGCTATGCCCGGGCAGAACATGTCGTGGCCGGTGTTGTCGATGCGGCGCTGGGTGACCCTGCCCGTCTTCAGGTCCAGGATCGCGGTCTGGGTGTATCCGTTGCTGCCGCCGAAGCGGTCGATCGCGTACGCCGACCAGGCCAGGAGTTTGTCGCCCGGCAGGACGGCGGTGGCCACCGGCACCAGGGGGAAGCCGGTGATGCGGCTCCAGGAGCCGTGGGCCGCCGGGTTGGCCGGTCCGCTCAGGCGTATCTCGGCGGCGGAGGTCCAGGGCCCGCGGTTGCCGGCCTCGCCGGTCACGGTCAGGCGTATGAAACGGGCGTTGCTCACGCGGGTGAAGGTGGCGGTCTTGACGGTGTCGTCGTCGCGCCAGGTGCCCGAGGAGACCGGTGCGCCGAAGGTGGTGCCGTCGGTGCTGGTGGTGACGGTGTACGCGCCCGCGCGGCCGTTGGGGCCGTCCTTGCGGGGCTGGTAGACCAGGGCGGAGACGGCCGTCGTGCGGTGCGTGTCGACGGTGATGCTGTGCGGCAGCGGGGCCGGGGTCCCCGACCACCTGCTGTGCCAGATGGTGGCGGCGTCGCCGTCGAGGACGTTGGCCGCGCGGCCGTTCTCCTTGACGGTCTCCTCGTCGCTCGCCGTGGCCGTCCATCCGGTCCGGGGCAGGTCGACGGTGGCCGCCGGGGTTCCGGGGTCGCCGAGGAGGTCGATCTCCGAGGCAGAGGTCCACGGGCCGCGGTTGCCGGCCTCGGTGACGGCGGTGAGCCGGACGAACCGCGCGCCCTGCGGGGCGAATCCGAGGGTCTTGGCGGCGGTGTCGTCCGCGAGGGTGCCGGTGGCGACCGGACCGCCCCAGTTCCGGCCGTCGGTGCTCACGTGGATGCGGTACTCGCCGACGCGTCCGTTGACCCCGGTGGCGCGGGGCTTGTAGACGAGCGCCGAGACCACCGCCGTGCGGTGCATGTCGACGGTGATGCTGTGCGGCAGCGGGGCGGGGGTGCCCGTCCACTTGCTGTGCCAGATGGTGGCCGTGCTGCCGTCGAGGACATTGGCCGCGCGGCCGTTCTCGCCGACGGTCTCCTCGTCGCTCGCCGTGGCGGTCCATCCGGTCCGATCGAGCACGGGGGCCATCGGCTCCATGGCGTTCGCCGGTGCCACGCCGTGGTGCGGCGCCGGCGGAGGCGTCGGACCGACACCCGCAGCCCCCGTGCTCGCCACTCCGAGCCAGGGAGTGAGCCCGACGAGCAGCGAGCCGAGGGCGAAGGCGATGAGCAGGGGGGAGCGCCGGAATGCTCCGGCAAGGGCGCGGATGCGTCTGGACTGCAATCGGACCTCCTGGGCGAACCGTGAACCGCTGCGGACCCCAAGAACATAAGTCAGACCGGATCAACTCGACCGCGAAACGGGGGAGTTGGCGCGAACCCACGCCAACCGGACGCGGAGCCCCCTCCTCCGCCGGCCCCGGACCCGACGGCGGGGGTCACCGCCTTCGCGCCCGGATGCCGGACCACCGGTCGACGGCAACGCGGCTTCGTGGGCCTGCCGGGCCCGTGCTCACCTCGTGCGTTTCACCGGCCCAGTACGTCCCGCAGCTGAGCACGCCCCGTGATGCCGAGCTTCGGGAAGATCTTGTGCAGGTGGAAGCCGATGGTGCGGGGGGACAGGTAGAGCCGGGCACCGATGTCGCGGTTCGTCAGCCCCTCGGCCGCCAGTTGGGCGATCTGCAGCTCCTGCGGCGTCAGGCCGGCCACGGCCTCCGGGGCGGTGGCGTCCGTCACGGTGACGCCCGCCGCGCGGAGTTCGGCGGTGGCACGCTCGGTCCACGGGCGGGCGTCGAGCCGTTCGAAGACCTCCAGGGCGGCGGCGAGCAGCGGGCGCGCCTCCGCCGCACGGCGGCGGCGTCGCAGCCATTCGGCGAAGTCCAGCTGGGCGAGCGCGCGTTCGAAGGGCCAGCGGGCGCCCGCGGGGTCGGCGAGGGCCGAGAGGAAGTGCGGCTCGGCGTCGTCCGGTGGGCTCAGGAGGGCCGTGGCACGGTGCACGATCGCGTCCAGGCGGCTGGAGCGGGGTGTGCCCAGGACGTCCTCGACCGCTCGGAGCACGGCGCGGGCGTCGTCCGCCTGGCCGACGCGCACGGCGGCCGCGGCCAGATCGGCGAGGTGGTGGAGGGAGGCGTGGTGGTGCACGGGGGCGGGGGTGGAGTCCTGGGTGAAGACGCGGCGGAGGTGCTCGTACGCCGCCCCGTGGTCTCCCTCGGCGAGCGCCGCCATGCCGAGGGCCTGGCAGTGGCGGACGTACAGGCTGCGGGACTTGCTCAGCTCGATGCCGCGGACGGCCTCGGCGGCCCGCTCCCGCGCGCCGGTGTGGTCGCCGCGCAGGGCGCGCAGCGTGGCCTGGAGGATCGGGGCGCCCACGGCGACGTTCTCCGCCCCCGCTTCCGCGGCCAGGGAGAACGCCTCCTCGGCCGCGGATCCGGCGGCCGTCCATGCTCCGCTGTCGAAGAGGGCGAGGGCGAGGGCCTGGGTGACCGTGCAGTTGGTGCCGGCCGTGGCGGTCGGGCGGAAGTGGTCCATGGCCCGGCCGAGGAACCGTATGGACAGGTCGGTCTCGTCCAGGATCCACGCGGTGGCGCCGAGCACGATGAGTTCGCCGAGCGTGGTGGGATCCCCGAGCGGGCCTTCCCACGAGGGGCCCGCCACGTCACGCAGGCGCCGCAGCGCCGCCTCCCGGTCCGTGAAGGGGTCGGCGACCGCCTCCACCCACAGTCGGTCGATCCGGTCCGGCTGCGGGGGGATCAGATCACCGATGCGCCGGAGTTCGGCGCGGTGGAAGGGGTCACCGGAGTTGTAGGCCGGGGTCGCCGCCGTTCCCAGCGCGTCCAGCGCCAGAGCGGGCGCGGCGGTGGCCATGGTTTCGGCCACGGGCAGCAGGAATCCGAGGGCGTCCTGGTGGCGGAGCGTGACGGCCAGCGACCAGCCTCCGCACAGGGACGCCTCGGCGAGCAGCTTGGGATCCTGTGTCAGGGTGCCCACGCGGGCCGCGATCTCGCCCACCCACTGGGGGTACCCGGCGTACATGGCGGAGACGGCGGCGGCGAGCAGACGTCCGGCGCGGCGCTCCGCGTCCGGGGTGAGCTCGGCCGAGCGTTCGAGGGCGGTGGCCGCAGCCGCGTATCCGCCGCGGCGCCGGGAGCGTTCGGCGCTCTGCGCCAGGGCGTCGGCGACCTCCTCGTCCGGGCCGAAGGCCGCCGCGGCCAGATGCCAGGCGCGGCGGTCGGGTTCGTGGGCGAACGCGGCGGCGAGCGCCAGATGGGCCTCACGGCGGTCGGCGAAGGAGGCGGCCTGGTGGACCGCGAAACGGATCAGCGGGTGACGCAGCCGGACCTCGCCGTTCTCGACCCGCACGAGCCCGGCCTCCTCGGCCGGCCGCCAGACCTCGGGATCGTCCAGGCCCGGGACGGCGTGCAGGACGTCGGAGAGCCGGTCCGTGCCGGCGGCCGCCGCCAGGAGCAGCGCATGGCGGGTCTCCTGCGGAAGGCCGGGCAGGTCGGCCGCGAACAGACGCTCGAGGCGGGTGGTGAGCGGGAGGGCTTCGATCGCGCCGGGCCGCTGGAGGCCCGGCCCCTTGGCGAACGCCCGCGCGAGTTCGATGAGGGCGAGCGGGTTCCCGGCGGCCTGTTCGATGATCTGGGCGCGGGCCTTGCCCCGCGGCGGATTCGGCTGCTCGTCGAGGAGGAGACCCGCCTCCGCCCCGTCGAGGGGGCCGGTCGCCAGATGGGGGAAGTCCCGGTCGAAGCGCGCCGGCACCGACTCCTCCCGTGCCGCGAGCAGCAGGGCCATCCGTTCGCCCTCCAGACGCCTCGCGACGAACGCCAGCACGTCCAGGGAGCCGACGTCCAGCCACTGGGCGTCGTCGACGACGATGAGCAGGGGCCGTTCCGTCGCCGCCTCCGAGAGCAGGGTGAGCACGCCGGACCTGATCACGAGCGGCTCGGGGACCTGCCCGCCGTCGCCGTCGTCCATGCCGAACGCGTGCCGCAGGGCGTCGCGCTGACGTGCCGGCAGCCGGTCGACGTCACGGAACACGGGGCTCAGCAGCTGGTGGACTCCCGCGAAGTCGAGGCCCTGCTCGCCCTCGCAACCGCGTACCCGGAGCACCCGCCTGCCGCGCACCGCGGCCACGTCGACGGCGTGGTCGAGCAGGGTGCTCTTGCCGGCGCCCGGCTCACCGGTCAGCACGAGCACCTTCGGGCCGGGACCGTCCGCGCTCTCGACCAGTCTGCCGATCCACTCCAACTCGCGTGCCCTGCCCCGGATACCCCGCGTTCGTGCCTCGACGGCGCCGACGTCCATGCTCTCCCTCGTCCGCCTCACGGCCGCCCCGGACCGCCCAGTGGAGCGAGGTCGGCCGCGAACTCCCTGCTCACAGCGTTGACACCATCCTGCCAGGCCCTCCTCCGGCATGACTGGTCACATGACAGAAGCGGCCCGCTCCCCCTCCTGACAGCATCCCGGCAGGGGCGTGAACCAGTCGCCCCGCTCGGGGAGTCGGAGTGCGATGACGGAGTTCGAAGCGGGACGCGCGGCGGTGCCGATCGGCCGTGACGAGGAGATCGACCTGATCCGGCGCTGCCTCGACGTACGTTCCGGACCGCGGGCTCTGCTCGTGCTCGGGGAGACCGGCACCGGCAGGTCGCGGCTGCTGCGGTTCGCCGAGGAGACGGCCTCGGCGCGCGGGGCCCCGGTCCTCGCGGCGCGGGGCCGGGGCGGGGACGAGCCGGCACCGTTCAGCTCGCTGCACCGGCTGCTGCTGCCGGTCCTGGACGTGCCGGACCTGTTCCCGGAGGACCGGTGGCCCGGGTTCCGTACCGCCTTCGAGCCGGGTGCGGGAGCCGGGCCGCAGGAGCGGCGCGCGCTCGGTGCCGT
Source organism: Streptomyces sp. NRRL B-24572 (assembly GCF_002156145.1). Classification (NCBI taxonomy): domain Bacteria; kingdom Bacillati; phylum Actinomycetota; class Actinomycetes; order Kitasatosporales; family Streptomycetaceae; genus Streptomyces; species Streptomyces sp. NRRL B-24572. The sequence continues at coordinate 29,023 of NZ_MWIG01000574.1, forward strand.
CACGCTCGCGGTGTTGACCCGACTCGCGCGGACGAACCCGGTGCTGGTGGCGGTGGACGACGCCGAGGACTGCGACGACGCCTCCTTGGAGGTCCTGTTCTCCGTACGGCGGCAGCTCACGAACCAGGCGGTGACCATGCTGTTCACCGCGCGCGGCGAGGCTCCCCCGACCGGATTCCCGGCCGATCTTCCCGCCCTGAGGCTCGGCCCGTTGTCCCCCGCGGCGGCGGCCCGGCTCCTGGACGCGCAGCCGGACGCGCCTCGGGGGCGGCTCCGGCTCGAACTGCTCCGGAAGGCGGAGGGCAACCCGCTGGCGGTCGTCGAGCTGAACCGGGCGACGCGCGTCGGCGCCGGGCCGGCGCCGGCCCCGGGGGCGCTCGCCCCGCGTCTGGACGCCCTCCCCCAGGACACCCGGCGCGCGCTGCTCCATGCCGCTGCCGCACTGCGGGAGGAGGAACTCCCCGTGGTGATGGCCGCCCTGGGAACCGACGACCTCACCGTGTGGACCCCGGCGGAGGAAGCCGGTCTGATCAACATCGCCGACGGTCGTCTCGCGTTCGGTCATCCGCTGACGCGTGCGGCGGCGTTCCACCGGCAGCCCGCGAAGCTGCGGCAGCGCGCCCATCGGGACCTGGCGGCGGCGGAGGGCCAGAGTCCGGCGTACCGGGCCTGGCATCTGGCCGCGGCCTCGATCGGCCCCGACGAGGCGGTGGCCTCCGCCCTGGAGCGGGTGACCGCCGTCCACGCCCTGCACGTGGGGGACCGCTTCGCCGCGGCGAAGGCACTGGAGCAGGCGGCGCGGCTCAGCGGGAGCGACGAGGACCGGGCCCGCCGCCTCGCCGCGGCCATGGCGGCGGCGAGTGATCTCGGCGATCCCGAGTGGGTCCGCGACCTGTACACGGAGTTCTCCCGGGTCGACCGCGACCCGGACCTGCGGTGCGTCGCCGCCTGCGCCATGGCCGGCGCACTGGCCCTGCTCTCGTTCCAGCGGGAGGCGTTCGGGCTCCTTCTGGACACGTGGCGGCACTCTCCCCCGCGTACCGCCGCCGCGTCCTTCGCGCTCACCGCCCTCGCGGCGGCGATCGCGCACCAGTCCGGTCTGCCGGAGCACCGGGAGG
>NZ_MWIG01000575.1:0-1494 GCF_002156145.1 Streptomyces sp. NRRL B-24572
GGCGGCCCCAGCCGAGGCCGGGGCCGCCCGAACGGTCTTACGGGGTGCGCCGGGCTGGTGCGGGGCGCGAGGAGGAGGGGGCCGGTGCCTGGTTCCGCGGTGAGGCGTGGGTCGTGCGGGCGCGGGCCTCGTGTGCGGCCTGCTGGGAGGCGGCTTCGTCGAAGACTTCCGGAGTGCAGTTGACCTTGTACCCGGCCAGGCGCAGGGCCGGGATGGCTCGGGTCGCCAGGCGCCTTTGCTCGTCTGCGGCGAGGTCGTCGGGCACGGTGTGCCAGATGTAGAGGGGCGCGCCGGTGGGGTACTCGTGTCGCTTCAGCCCGAGCTGTTCCAGCAGGTTGTGGAGTGCGGCGGGAGCACTAGTGGGGGTGTCGGCGTGGATGGTGGTAGTCAACGGCTTGACGTAGAGCTCCACGTCCGTGCCGTATTCGTCAGCCAGATTGGCCACGGGTCTCTTCTCTGGGTCAACGGCGGCGGGCGGCTGGGGACTGGGCGGGGCCCGGCGGCAGCGACGGGGCGGCCGGCTCTCGCGGAGTGCTGGCGATGTGGTCGCGGGCGAGGCGGATGAGGTACGCGGCGTGGGACAGCGAGTCCGTGGTGTCCCCGAGCCGTGCGACGGGGCCGGCTTCCTCGCCTTGGGCGTCTTGGCGGATCGCGGCGTTCCAGGCCCCGACCACGACTTCCCGGACGAGGGGAAGCAGCCCGTGGACCGGGGAGGCGATCTCGGTCAGGACCTCGGCCACCTCACTACTGGTCTTGGCGGCGAAGGCCCGTTCGGCGAGCTGGGCGAGGTAGCGCAGGGCCGCGTCCCGATCGCCGTCCGGTGTCGTCAGCGTGTTCAGGGCGGGGTCGAGGTGAACGCTGTGGCCCGCGGTGAGAAGGGCGTGGGAGGCGGCGGTCGCCTTCAGGCGCTGTTCCTCGAAGGGCAATGCGTGGGGCAGCCGGTGGTAGTCACCGCGGGGCCCGGGGGCGGAGAGGAAGCCGGTTCGCTGAAGGATGTCCGCCGCCCGGTCGGTCCCGCCGATGGCGACGACCAGACCGGTGCGGGGGTCCTGGGTGATGGTCACGTACTCCAGCACCCAGAAATCGGGCTCCTTCTGGCTCATCGAGGCCGGGCGGCCGCGGCTCGGGTGCCGGCCGGAACGGGTGGCACGGACGCCGGAGCCGAGGTGGGCACGGTCCGGCTGGCCGGGTGCTGGAGCGCCGTGCCGATGCCGAGCGCTTCGAGCTGCGGTCCGATCGCGCGCAGGGCACGGGCCTGCGCCCGGGTGTCATCCATGCCGAGGCGGTAGATGCCGCTGTGAGGGTCCTGGATGAAGCCGTTTGCTTCCAGGACGGCACCGGCCCGGTCGCCGACGGGGGCGGTGGCGACGCTGCCGTCCGGCTGCCAGGTCAGGACGAGACGGTCCGGCTGGGAGGGCTGGATGCCGCCCAGGGCGTTGTCCCGGACCTGGGCGAGGGCGCTGTCGTAACGCACAAGGAGGTCGCCGGCGACCT
>NZ_MWIG01000576.1:0-257 GCF_002156145.1 Streptomyces sp. NRRL B-24572
ACCGGTACGCCGTTCTGCCCGGCCGGCACGCGGTCGGGTTCACCGCGAACGACAGCGCCTACGCCGCCGCCAGGTCGAGTGCGGCGGCGTAGGCGCTGTCGTTGGTGGTGAACACGACCGCGTGCCGGCCGGGCAGAACGGCGTACCGGTGGAGGTACGTCCGGGCCGAGGCGGCCAGCATCACACCGGGGCGGTCGTTGTCCCCGAACGCCAGTGAGCGCTCGTGGGCACCGGTCGCGAGGACCACGCGCCGGGCG
>NZ_MWIG01000576.1:381-788 GCF_002156145.1 Streptomyces sp. NRRL B-24572
CGCCGACGACCAGCAGGTCGCAGTGGGCGTGTACGGCGTCGTAGCGGGCGGGGTCCGGTTCGGTGGCGAGGCGTCCCTGGCCCGGGAGGCTGCTCGCGACCAGGCCGTCGTAGAGCTCGACCGTCGTGGCGGGGAGCATGGGCTCGGGGAAGGGGGCCTCGATCTGGACGACCGCGTTGGGTTCCTCCACGCCGGCCGAGAAGATGCCGCGGGGGCGGCCCAGCTTGATGCTGGTGGCGGCTTGGACGACGCCGTTGGCGAGGAGGGCGGAGGCGAGGGTGTCGCCCCGGAACCCTTCGTATCCGATGCCCGCGAGGGCGTGGCCTTCATGGACGCCTCCACCCTCGGCAAGATCGACGTGCAGGGCCCGGACGCCGCGATCTTCCTCGACCGGCTCTACACCAACA
>NZ_MWIG01000577.1:0-1843 GCF_002156145.1 Streptomyces sp. NRRL B-24572
GTCTCCTGCGGAGACACGACGCGGAGTGACTGCGTCACTCCCAGTGCCGCTGCGCCGCTGCGCGGCGCCGGGCTGGCTGGCTGGCTGGCTGAGGGGCGGTCACCTGCGGTGACTGCCGGGTGGTGGGGTTGGGTTGAGGGGTGCGGGTGTGGGATGGGGGTTGTTTGTGGTTGGGCGCCCGCCTGCGGTGGGGTATGGCGCTCCTAAGTAGGGCATTTTACTTGGTGGTTGATGGTGTGTCGGTGGTGAGCCGGGTGGGCCCCTGCGGGGCCAGCGGAGGCGTGTCGGCTTCCTGCTGTCCTTGTGGAGCGGTCACAGTGCGCACCGGTGGGGTGATGTTCCGGAGTCTGTGAGGGTGACGGAGAGGTCCTACTCTACGTGATGAGCAGGGAGTTTGTTCTCGAACCTAGTTGTCTAGACCTATTCATGATCATCTGGGTGAGGCGCCAGGTCCTTGCGGGTCCGACCACAGCGCTGAGCAAGACATGCGAAAAACGCAAACCGCAACATGTATCGCCAAAAGCCAGAACAGGTCCCATATGTGATGAAAACTCAAAACACCAACAGGGACCCCTCCTGACACCACGCCAACGCCCCATACAAGAAACGCATCAGACGAACCACCACACACCCCCTCCCCACACCCATCAAGCCCGAGGGGAAACTCCAAACCAACCTGCACCGCACCACCGGACCCCGCGCAGGATCACAGTCGCCACAGACCCCGGAACCGCCCACACCCCGCAAGGACAGGGCGCAGCAACGGGAATCGATGCCGCAGCCGGGCAGCCGCACGTCACACGACTCGCCACCGTGCAAAGGGGGTCTGCCCCGCCCCGGCATACGGTCAACTCCTGTACGAAAGCCATGGTGAGTCACTCCTCACAGCTCTCAGCACACCCCTCCACCTGGGAAAACAGCCTGAGAGCTCACAGAGCCACGCTCACCACACTCCAAGCCATGAAGCAAAACGGCTGCCCGAAGGGCGGTGCAGCAGCCAGGAGGGGGCGCCGAGGCCGAGGACCAGGAGGGCGCACCGAGGAGGACACCGCTGCACCACCGCACCCGCTGATCAGACAATGCCGGCCCGCATACGACGGGGCTTCCCTGCCCGGGGGTGGGGAAGCTGACGGGAACGGGAGGAACGAGAGCCTGCGGCACTCCCCCGCCTGCCCCGAGACGGCCTGCAGACACATCAGCCCCGGCACAACAAGCCCAGGGCCCGAAGCAGGCCTCACCCCGTATACGGAAAACGCATACGTCATGCGCGATCCTGTATGCGGAAACCGCATCCCCCACCCAGACCCACACCAACACAACCCAGCCCACCCCTGCCGCCACTCGAACACGCACGATGCCGAACACCCCACACCGACGCAAACGGCGGGCATGAGACTGCCTGAGGAGTCGAAGCGGTACGGCGCGGGGGACAGACACACGCCCACAGGCCGGCGGGGTACCTCGACGCCGACAGACAGGTGCCCACGGGAGCGTCACAGCAGGTACGGGGAGCCAGAAGCCGACGCCGATGCGGCAGACCGTACAGCAAGCCCCCTCAGGAGCGGGGAGCAGCGGCCGACACTGATGAGGATCTCTGAAATCGGCCAGGGACGCTCTTCCTTCCACTTCGGTGCAGTTTGAAGTGAGTGGGGAATCTGGGGAGCGAAGAGCGCGTGTGAGGGCCCGGCGACCGAAGGTCGCCGGGCCCTGTTGATCGGTGACGGTCAGGCGAAGTCGTTGCCCGCGGTGCTCACGGAGTCCGCCGCAGGGAGGTGATCTCGGGAACCCTGCTGGCGATGGTGGGACGGGCCGCTTCCGGTGTGGCCAGCAGGGTTCCCGAGAT
>NZ_MWIG01000578.1:0-3638 GCF_002156145.1 Streptomyces sp. NRRL B-24572
ACTCCGGGCCGCCCCCGGCAGCGCGGGCGGCCCGGAGTCCCCCGGAGTGTGAAGTGACCCTGGCCCGTCTCGCCGCCCGTCACGGCGTCGCCACCGTCCACAGCCCGTCAGAAGGCGTCACCGTGCCCGTGCCGGACGCCACCGTGGTGGCCGTCCTCGNNGCGCCTGCTGCCCCCGACCCTGGTCCACCACCACGGCGAAGGACCGGTCCGCCCGCCGGAGGGCCTGCCGCCCGGCACCCGCCTCCGGGTCACCACCGAGGACGGCGGAGTCGTCACCGGCCGGGACTGGTCGGGGCTTCCGCTCGGCGTCCACACCGTCGAGGCGCAGGCCCCCGACGGGCGCGCGGCCACCGCCACCCTGATCGTGAGCCCCGCGCGCGTACCCGGGCCCGGGCGCCGCGCGTACGGGCTGCTCGTCCAGCTGTACTCGCTGCTCTCCACCCGTTCCTGGGGCATGGGCGACCTCGGCGACCTGCGGGAGCTCGCCGGCTGGGCGGGCCGCACGCACGGCGCCGGGTTCGTCCAGGTCAACCCGCTCCACGCGGGCGTGCCCGGGGCGCCCAGCGACCCCTCCCCGTACCGCCCGTCCTCGCGCCGCTTCCCGGACCCCGTCCACCTGCGGATCGAGGAGATCCCCGAGTACGCCCTGGTGGACCCCGAGCGCCGCGAGGAGCTCGACCGGATCCTCGCCGAGGCCGCCGAACTGCGCGAACAGGTCCTCGGCAAGGGCGCCCTGATCGACCGGGACGCCGTCTGGGACGTCAAGCGCCGGGCCCTGGAGCTCGTGCTCGGGAGCGTCGAGCTCGGTCCCGGCCGCCGCGCCGACTTCCACGACTTCCTCGCCGAGCGCGGCCGCGCCCTGGAGGACCACGCCACCTACCAGGCCCTCGCCGAGCGGCACGGCCACCACTGGCGGACCTGGCCCGAGGAGCTGCGCACCCCGCGCGCGGCGGAGACCGCCGTGCGCGCCGACCCCGCCCTGGCCGCCCGGGTCGACTTCCACTGCCGGCTCGCCTGGCTGACGGACCGGCAGCTCGCCGACGCCGCCGCGGCCGCCCGCGAGGCCGGCATGGAGGTCGGGATCGTCCACGACCTGGCGGTCGGCGTCCACCCCGAGGGCTCGGACGCCTGGGCCCAGCAGGAGGCCTTCGCGGCCGGCATGTCGGTCGGCGCCCCGCCCGACGCCTTCAACTCCCGGGGCCAGGACTGGGGCCTGCCGCCCTGGCGGCCCGACGCCCTCGCCGCCGCCGGCTACGCCCCGTACCGGGGACTCCTCCGCGAACTCCTCCGCCACGCGGGCGCGCTGCGCATCGACCACGTGATGGGCCTGTTCCGGCTGTGGTGGGTGCCGGAGGGCCGCGAGCCCACCGAGGGCACGTACGTCCGGTACGACGCCGAGGCGATGCTCGCGGTCCTCGTCCTGGAGGCCCACCGCGCCGGCGCCCTCGTCATCGGCGAGGACCTCGGCACGGTCGAGCCGGGAGTACGGGAGGAGCTGGCCCGGCGCGGGGTGTTCGGCACCTCCGTGCTCTGGTTCGAGCGGGACTGGGCGGGCACCGGCCGTCCGCTTCCGGCGGGGGAGTGGCGTACGGAGTGCGTCGCCACCGCCACCACCCACGACCTGCCCTCCACCGCCGCCCGGCTCTCCGGCGAGCACATCGGCCTGCGGCACCGGCTCGGGCTGCTCCCCGGCGACCTGGAGCGCGAGCGGGCGGCGGACGCGGCGGAGACCGCCGAGTGGCTGGCCGTGTTCGAGCGGACGGGGCTGCTCCCGGAGGGCCCCGGCGGCGAGGAGGCCGAGATCAGGGCCGTCCACCGGTTCCTGCTCGCCACCCCGGCCCGGATGGTGGGCGTGTGGCTGCCGGACACGGTGGGGGACCGCAGACCGCAGAACCTGCCGGGCACCTGGGACGAGTACCCCAACTGGCGACTGCCCCTCGCGGATCCGGACGGCCGGCCGCTCACCCTGGAACAGCTCGCCGCCTCGCCCCGGGCGCACGCCCTGCTGAGCGAGCTGCGGGCCCGCACGACGGAGGAGAACGCCCGTACGGGAGCGGAGAGCGCCCGTACGGCACCCCCGGGCGCGCGGCCCGTTTAGGTGTTCGCTACTTTGGGGCTGTGGACAAGAAGAACGCTCTGCGCGCCGGCTCGCTCGCGGCCGGTACGACGCTGATGATGCTGCTCATGTCGTCCCCCGCGCTCGCGCTCACCCGCGACGACGGTGACGACCCGGCCCCCAAGCTGAGTGTCGCCGAGACCCTCGGCCTGTACGTGGCGGCGCCGCTGGTGCTGTTCCTGGTGATCGCCGGTCTGGTGATGGTGCTCGACAAGTCCAAGAAGAAGGCGTAACCGCCTCTCAGGTCTCCGCCGAGGGCGCCGCACGGTACGAGGTACCGTGCGGCGCCCTCGCGTGCGTCGAGGCCCCTCACACCGTGGTCGCGAGCAGCTTCCTCAGCAGCCCGGCCAGCTGGTCCGCCTCCTCCGCGGTGAGCGCGGCCTCCAGGGCTGCCCGCTGCTCCCCGAGACCGGCCCCGACGGCCTGGTCCACCAGTTCCTTGCCGCGCTCGGTGAGGGTGACCCGCAGCCCGCGCCGGTCGTTCGGGTCGGGGCTGCGGGTGAGCAGCCCGGCCTTCTCCAGCTTGTCGAGCCGGCCGGTCATGCCGCCGGTGGTGATCATCAGCGTGGCGGTCAGCTCGCGCGGCGAGAGCGTGTACGGCGCTCCTGACCTGCGCAGCGTCGCCAGGACGTCGAACTCCCCGAGCGCCATGCCGTAGGGCGCGTAGGCCTTGTCCACCTTGCCGCGCATGGCGTTGGACAGCCGGTAGATACGGCCGAAGACGGCCATCGGCACCGTGTCCAGGTCGGGGCGGACGGCCGCCCACTGGTCGGTGATGTCGTCGACGGCGTCGTGGTCGGGGTTCTGCGTCTTCATGTCCTCAGTGTTCCCTTCTCCGCTCCTCGATCGCAAGCAAGTCACTTACGGGGGAGTCACTTACGAGAAAGTCTCTTACGGAAAAGCCTCTTGCGGAAAAGTAGCTTAGTGGTAAGTTACTCACCACGAAGCCAGTCCGGCGCCGCCGCTCCGGCACTCCACCGCAGGGGGAACCGTCATGTCCCGCAAGGCAGCAGTCACCGCGCTCACCGCCCTCGCCCCGATCTCCTGGGGCTCCACCTACTTCGTGACCACCGAGTTCCTGCCGCCCGACCGCCCGCTCCTCACCGGCCTCCTGCGGGCCCTGCCCGCCGGCCTCCTGCTCCTCGCGATCACCCGCAAGCTCCCGCAGGGCGCCTGGTGGTGGAAGTCCGCGGTCCTCGGAGCGCTCAACATCGGCGCCTTCTTCCCGCTGCTCTTCCTCGCCGCCTACCGGCTCCCCGGCGGAGTCGCCGCGGTCGTCGGCTCCGTCGGCCCGCTCTTCGTCGTCGGCCTCGCGGCCCTCTTCCTCGGCGAGAAGCCCACCGTGAAGGCCCTGCTCACCGCCGTCACCGCCGCCTTCGGCGTCAGCCTCGTCGTCCTCAAGGCCGGAGCCGCGTTCGACCTGATCGGCGTGGGCGCCGGACTGCTCTCCTCCCTCTCGATGTCCGCCGGCATCGTCTTCACCAAGCGCTGGGGCCGCCCCGAGGGCGTCGGCGCCCTCG
>NZ_MWIG01000579.1:0-1043 GCF_002156145.1 Streptomyces sp. NRRL B-24572
CGCCGACCAGCGGGTCGGCGTCCACGTCGAACCGTCACTCGAACTGATGATCGGCACGTGGGGTGTCGTGCTCTCCGGCGGCGCCTACGTCCCGCTCTCCCCGGAGTACCCGGAGGAGCGGCTGCGCTACATGATCGAGGACAGCGGGGCGAGGATCGTCCTCACCCAGGACCGCTTCCGCGACCGCGTCGAGGAACTGGCCCCGCCCGGCACGACGGTCGTCGTCATCGGGGACGTACCGCCGTCGCAGGCACCGCTCCCCGCCCCCGCCCCCTACGACCTCGCCTACGTCATCTACACCTCGGGCTCCACCGGCAAGCCCAAGGGTGTGATGGTCGAGCACCGTTCGATCGTCTCCCAGATGGAGTGGATGGCCGCCGAGCACCGGCTCGGCCCCGGCGAGACCGTCGTCCAGAAGACCCCGATGAGCTTCGACGCCGCCCAGTGGGAGATCCTCGCCCCGGCCGTCGGCGCCCGCGTCGCCATGGGCCCGCCCGGTGTCTACCGCGACCCCGAGGGGCTGATCGACACCGTGCGGCGGCACGGCGCCACCATGCTCCAGTGCGTGCCGACCCTCCTCCAGGCCCTCGTCGACACCGAGCGACTCGCCTCCTGCACCAGCCTGCGCCGGGTCTGCTCGGGCGGCGAGATCCTCTCCCGGAACCTGGCCGTGCAGGTGCTCGGCGAGCTGCCGGACGCCGAGCTGGTCAACCTCTACGGCCCCACCGAGTGCACCATCAACGCCTCCTCGCACACGGTGGACCGCGCGACGGTCGCCGACGGCCCGGCGGCGATACCCATAGGCCGACCGGCCCACGGGACGACCTTCCACATACGCGACGGCGAGCTGTGCATCGGCGGCGTCCAGGTGGCGCGGGGGTATCTGGACCGGCCGGAGCTCACCGCCGAGCGGTTCATCACGAGCGAGACCGGCGAGCGGCTGTACCGCACCGGAGACCTGGCCCACCTCAACGAGGACGGCACCGTCCAGTTCGCCGGCCGCGCCGACAACCAGATCAAGCTGCGCGGCTTCCGCGTCGAGC
>NZ_MWIG01000058.1:0-2752 GCF_002156145.1 Streptomyces sp. NRRL B-24572
CGAAGGCGACCTCGTGGAAGTCGAAGCCGATGAGCTGCTGCGTGCCCCAGCCGAGCCCGCACGCGATCCCGAGCGCGATGCACCTCCCCAAGTGCCTCTGGGCGGTGCGCGCGAGGACGTACACGGAGAGGGCGACGAGCGCGGCCTGCGCGAGGAGCAGCGTCTCCACGTGCGGGACGAGCCGGTAGAGCGGGCCGAGGAGCGCGAGTACGGGATGGAAGTGGTCCCCGAGCAGCGGGTACGCGTCGCCCGTGAAGCCGGCCGGTGCGGTCGCGGCCCGGATCTCCGAGGCGGGCGTCCGCCCCTCCGCGTACGCGCGCACGGCCTGCCCGAAGATCCCGAGGTCGTACCCGGTCGTCCGGAACCGGGCGTGCTCGCGCAGCGCGAACACCGCGTACAGGAGGAAGAAGGAGAGGGCGAGAAGGGCCGGGACGGTACGGGAGTCGGCGGCACGGCGGACGACGGGTGGGGGAGCGGTGATCACGGCCATGGGGGGACCCTGGGTGATCACCCCTGAAGGGGCCCTGAGGAAGCCTGAGGATTTCCTCAGGGGTGGTCCCGGAGGCCCGGCGATACTCGACGGCATGCGCGTACTGGTGATCGAGGACGAGGTGCGGATCGCCGCCTCGCTGCGGCGCGGCCTCTCCGCCGTCGGGTACACGGTCGACGTCGCCCACGACGGCATCACGGGACTCCACCTGGCCAGGGAGAACCCTTACGCGGCCGTGCTCCTCGACATCATGCTGCCCGGCCTCAACGGCTACCAGGTGTGCTCCCGGCTCCGCGCCGAGTCCAACGACGTGCCGGTGCTGATGCTGACGGCGAAGAACGGCGAGTACGACGAGGCCGAGGGCCTCGACACGGGCGCCGACGACTACCTGGCCAAGCCGTTCTCGTACGTCGTCCTCGAAGCCCGGCTCCGCGCGCTGCTGCGGCGGGGCGGGGCGCGGGTGCGGACGCTCCTGGAGGTCGGCGACCTGTGGCTGGACCCGGCGCGGCGGAAGTGCGGCCGGGGTTCGACCGAAATCCCGCTCACCCCGAAGGAGTTCGCGGTCCTGCACTGCCTGCTGCTGCGCCTCGACGAGGTGGTGCCGACGCTCGACCTCCTCGACGAGGTGTGGTCGGCGGACTTCACCGGCGACCCGAACATCGTGCACGTCTACATCAGGGCCGTGCGGAAGAAGATCGACGAGCCTTTCGGTACGGAGACGATCGAGACGGTGCGGGGGGCGGGGTACCGGGTGGTGGGCCGTGCGTGAGCGGAGGCTCCTCCCCGTAGGGGTGTCGGGGCTCGCGGCGGCGCTCGTCGTGGCGGTGGCGGTGATCTGGCTGGAGGCCGAGGACCGGGCGGTGGGGGCGCTCCCCTGGGTGATCCCCGAGGTGATGTCCACCGACCGGGTGGGCCCGCAGATCGGCTTCCTCGCCCGGTCGGGCTTCCTGTGGGGCGCGGTGGCCGTCGGCGCCGCCGGCTGGCTCGCGGGCCACGGGCAGGTACGGATGGTGCGGCTCAGGGCGGCGGTCGTCGCCTTCCTGACCTCGGGCGCCCTCCTCTTCACGTACACGCAGTGGCTCGTCCACGAGAACCCGCGTCAGCCCTGGCTTGTCGCGAAGGAGGCGTGCCGCTGGGGCCTGATGTTCATCGGCCCCTCGACGGGGCTCCTCACGGCGGCGGCGGTGTGGGCGGCGCTCGGCGGCGGTGCGGTGCGGCTCCCGTACCGCAGCCGTACGGCGCTGGTGGCCGGGGCCGCGACGGGGGGCCTGTTCGCGGCGGCGATCGAGGTACTGCGGCGGGCGCAGCCGGACTACGACACGGGACGGGCCCATTGGATCGCGCTGACCACCGGCGCCCCCCTCGTGGCCCTCCTGACCGGGGCGCTGGTCCACGCCACGGCGACGCGGGCGCTCCGCCCGGTGGAGGCGATCCGGCGCGAACTCGCCGACATCACGGCCCAGTCGCTGGACCGCCGGGTCCCGGTGCCGCCGACGGGCGACGTGATCGCGCGGCTGGCGGAGACGACGAACGACACCCTCGACCGCCTGGAACAGTCGTCGGCGCGACAGCAGCAGTTCGTCGCGGACGCGGCCCACGAACTCCGCAGCCCCCTCGCGGCGTTGCGGGCTCAACTGGAGACGGCCCTGCGGCACCCGGAGACGGTCACCGACTGGCCGTCCGCCGTACGGGAGGCCGCCGCCGACGTCGTACGGCTCCAGGCGCTGGCCGACGACCTGCTGCTCCTGGCGAGCCACCGGGCGACGGCTCCCGCGGGGGAACCGGTGGACCTGGCGGCCCTGGCGGAGGACCTGGTCCGCGAGTACGGGCACCTCCCGGAGGCGAAGGGCCTGGAGCTCACCTGCGAGGCCCCGACGGAGGCAGTCGTACGGGGAAACGACACCCGCCTGGAGCGCCTCCTCCGCAACCTCCTGACGAACGCGTGCCGTCACGCCCGTACGTCGGTGACGGTCACGGTCGGAACGGACGGCCCCTCGGTGGTGCTGGCGGTGACGGACGACGGCCCGGGCATCCCGCCGGAGGACCGCGCCCGCGTCTTCGACCGCTTCACCCGCCTCGACGCCTCCCGCACCCGCACCTCGGGCGGCGCGGGCCTGGGCCTCCCGATCGCCCGGGACATCGCCACGCACCACGGGGGCACGCTGACGATCGAGGACTCGGCGCGCGGGGCGCGTCTGGTCGCGCACTTCCCGGCGGGCGCTCGCCCGGCCGGGTGAGCGTGGACGTATCCCGCCCGCCCGG
>NZ_MWIG01000580.1:0-6831 GCF_002156145.1 Streptomyces sp. NRRL B-24572
AGGCCGCCGACCGGCAACGACTGAACTACACCGACCAGTTCACCGTCAAGGCAAACGCGTCGCACCCGTCGGTTCACTGCGTCAGCGTCGTGCTGTCGAAGAGCGTCCCGGTGTCGCTGTACGCGTTGAGCACGAGTTGGGTCGGAGTGACCGAGCACTGCACGTACTCGAAACGCGCCGACCTGTACGCGCTCCAGAACGGCTGGCTCGCCGTGAACTGGTTGAGCCCGTTGCCACCGCCGCCGGAGACGACGTACGTCACTCCCGTCGAATCGATCGCACCCGCGCGCAGCGGGTGACTCCGCTCGTAGTTGTGGGAGTTGCCGGAGAGGCAGAGCCTGACCCCGTACTGCTCCAGGAGCGGCACGAGGTTGGTGAGGACCGTCGACGAGCTGGAGCTGGTGGTCGTCGAGCTGTAGGGCGGGCGGTGCACGACACAGATCTTCCACGCCGCCGTCGCGGCGGCGAGATCGGCGCTCACGAACGCGCGCTGCGGGGAGCCGGCCCCCAAGGGCTGCTCGCTGTCGACGACGAGGACGTGCAGGTCGCCCCACCCGTAGCTGTACCAGCGCTGGTTGTTCGGCGACCACAGGTTCCGTGCCGCCGCGCCGTCGCCGTAGTACTCCTTGTTCCCGTTCGCCGGATAAAGGGTCCGGGTACGGATCACCGGGCCGTACTGCTTGTAGAAGCGGTTGTCGAAGTCGGAGTAGAAGTGCTCCGGATCCGGGTCCTGGGCGTCCGGGTACACGTTGTCACCGAGCGTCTGCACGAATTGCGCCGGCGATGCGGCGATCAGGTTGGCGATGCTCGTCTCCTGCCCCGAGCCGCCGCCGAAGTCGCCGACCGCCGCGAAGGTGAAGGCCGTGCCCGGCGCGGGTGCGGTGGTGAAGCCGTTGCCCCCGAGCGTGGCGTTGCCGGACCGCACCTGGTAGGTGTACGCGGTTCCGGGCTGGAGGCCGCCGAGCAGCATGGCGTGCTGCAGCCGCGGGGTGGGGTCGTCGACACTGCCGCTGAACGATCCGATCCCGTAGTCGACCCCGCTGGGAGCCGGAAGGTTGGTCCACCACAGCACGCGTGCGCTCGTCGCGTCGGTCTGGACGACGTAGGGACCACGGGTGACGAGGACGGTTCCGGCCGCCGGGGTGGAGCCGGTCTTCCCCGAGGTGAGGGCGGAGACGTTGCCGGCGGAGTCGACGACCGCGATCCGGTAGGTGTACGTCGTCGACGGGGAGAGTCCGTTGTCGGAGTACGTCTTGCGGAGCGGCTCCTCCACCGTGGCGACGAGGACGTTGTTGCGGTGGACCTGGTATCCGGCGACGTCGCTGGAGCTCGACGACCCCCAGGTGACGTCGAGCCGGCTGTCGGAGTACCGCCGCACCACCACGCTGGAGTTGGACACCGCCGCGGGGGCGCTCGTGTCGCTGGAGGTCTTGGTCGTGACGGTGATGGCGGCCGCCGGGCCGACGTGCCCCGCGACGTCGACGGCGCGGACCGCGAACTGGTAGGCGCGGTTGGCGAACAGCTTGCTCGCGGTGTAGCTGGCGGCTCCGTCGGTCGTCGAGATCTGGACCAAATTCTCGACCGGCACCCCGACGGGGCCGCGGAGGATCCGGTAGCCGGTGATCTTGGCGACGCTCGTGGACTTGGTCCAGGTGAGCTTCACGCTCGACGACGTGAGCGAGCTCGACTTGAGGTTGGTCGGCGCCGTCGGCACCGTCGTGGGGTCCTGCGCCTGGGTGACCACGACGACGGGAGCCGAGCGCACCGACTCGACCCCGCCGATCACGGTGGTGACCTCGTAGCGGTGGGTCGTCGTCGCCGCAAGACCGGTGTCCTCCAGCAGGGTGCCCGGCTGATCGGCGATCAGCTGGTCGTCCCGGTAGACCCGGTAGGACTCGGCCCCCGCGACCGCGGTCCACAGCAGGCGCACGGTCGACGAACTCAGCGCCTGACCGGCGAGCAGTGCCGGGGGAACCGGATCGTCGGCGGCGCTCGCCACCCGTGGCGAGACGACGACATCGCCGACGTCCAGTACGAGTCCTGCAGCAAGGGCATACGTGACGAAGCTGCGGCGGCTCAGAGCCATGGTCGTTTCCTCTCTCGGCCGGCCGGTGTCAACCGCCCCGCACTCACGGTCTCGCCTCGCACACAGCGTGACCGCCGGATGCCCCGCAACCGGCCGATTACCCCGAAAGCGGCATGTCGCAGCCCGTCACGCCGCCTCCAGGGGCCGCCCCACCGACCCTCACGGACGACGGACCCTCACGGACGCAGGAGGGGAAAGTCGGCCCGGCCCCAGAGCCCGCGGAGGGCGGCGGGCTCGTCCTCCTGCCGCTCCTCCCCGGTCCGCCAGACCATCGCCGGCCCGGTGGCGTCGTCGTACGCCGGCCAACCCGGGTCTCCACCGGTCGCGAAGTCGGCCCAGGCACGCACCATCCGGCGGGCCAGTTCACGGTCGGCGGGGGTGGGGGCGCCGCCGATGAGGAAGGCCACGCACTCCTTGTCGACGTTGCCGAAGGCGAAGGGGATGTCCGCGCAGTGCCAGGCCCGTACGGCCCCGTGCGGGCCGGTGCGCCGGCGGTCGAAGCGCGACAGGAACGCCCGGCCGCCGCCCCGGGCCTGCTGCTCGGCGAGCCGGTTGGCGTACTCGCCGAAGAGGAGGTCGCCGAAGACGGACAGGTAGACGTCGGACAGCGGCGCGTCGGGCAGCGCGGCACGGTAGCCGGCCATCAGTCCGTCGGGGAGCCCGAAGTCCTCGGCGAATCGGGCGAGTTGCCCCTCGGTGGTGACCTTCGCGCAGCTGCCCACGGCGTCGAGCAGCCAGTACTCCTCCGTGGTGTGGCAGACGAGGAGGTCCACGTCCCGGCCCGCCCCGGCGGCGAGGCCCGTGAGGGGATCGACGGGCAGGACGTCCCCGTCGAGGACGGGGGCGTAGAGCGAGGGGTCGTAGTGGCGGGACCCGGAGGCGGGGTCGCGCCGGTACGCCTCGACGACCTGGTCGGAGGCGGTGACCAGGTCCTGCGGGGTCGCGCGGGTCAGGCCCTCGGGGGTGGCCGGGCAGCCGGCCGCCGCGGCGATCTCGCGCGTGGTCGCGGCGGCGATGCCGAGGGTGTAATGGGGGCTGGCGGGGCTGTGGGCGATGGCGCGGTGGAACAGGCCGCGCGCCCGGTCCATCACCATGAGGCAGGCGATCGACGCGGCCCCGGAGGAGTGTCCTGCGACGGTGACGTTGTCGGGGTCTCCGCCGAACGCGGCGATGTTCTCCCGCACCCAGCGCAGGGCGGCGACCTGGTCGAGCAGGCCCCGGTTGTCGGGGTACGACGTCCCTTCGGACGCCGGGACGTGCCCGAACCCCTCGAAGCCGATGCGGTAGTTGAGGGTGACCACGACCAGACCGGCGCGGGCGAGGGCGTCGCCGTCGAAGTCGGGCTGGGCCGAGGAGCCGAAGGTGTAGGCGCCGCCGTGGATCCAGACCAGGACGGGCAGGGAGCCGCGATCCGGAGACGAGTCCGGGGCCGGGGCCGAGTCCGGGGTCGAGGACGGCGCCGGGGTCCAGATGTTGACGGTGAGGACGTCCTCGTCGCCGGGCGACCATCCGGGCGAGCCGGGCAGCTCCGCCGACTGCGGGGCGACGGGGCCGAAGGCCGTACAGTCCCGTGTTCCGCTCCACGCGGCCGCCGGGGCGGGCTCGCGGAACCGGAGGGCGCCGAACGGCGGTGCGGCATAGGGGATTCCGAGCACGGCGACCACGCCGCCGGACGCCCGGAAGCCCCGTACCGCACCGCTCGTCGTCTTGAAGGTGTCCATGGGGCTCAGCGTGTCATCGGACCTCCGCCCGGCGCCAACACCAAGATCAAGACGATTCACGCACTGCCGATGTCAATCCCCGTCTCAGGGGACGAGGCGGACGACCTGCGGATCGTGGTCGCTGGCCTGGTCGGCGAACTCGCTGTTGACGTGGACGATGTCGTAGTCGTACGAGGTGAGGGCCGGGCTCGTCAGGATGTGGTCGATGGCCTGCGAGTTGCCCTGGTACACGTAGGTGTAACGCTCCTCGGCCGGGAGGCCGTCGACGAGCGGGGTGAGGACTCCGCCGGAGGCCAGGGTGGTGACCGTGTCGGAGAACTCGAAGTCGTTCAGGTCGCCGAGGACGACGACGCGGGCCGAGGGCTGCACGGCGAGGATCTGCTTGACGAAGCCGTTGACCTGCGTGGCCTGCCGGACGCGCTGGGTCTCCGAGGAGCGGGCCGGCGGCTGGAAGCGGGAGTACAGGGGCTGGTCGCCACCCTTGGACGTGAAGTGATCGGCGACCACGAACACGGTCTTGCCCTGGAAGGTGAACTCGCCGACGAGCGGCTTGCGGCTGGCGTCCCAGGCGGAGTCGGACGGGTTGATCCGGCCGGGCGAGACGGACAGGGCGGCGGTTCCGGCGTTGTTCACGACGGAGACGGCGGTGGTGGAGGTGCCGCCGGGGCGGTCGGTGAAGCCGACGCGGGCCGGGTTGTAGAGGAAGCCGACGCGGATGTTGCCGCCGGGCTCGCCGCCGTCCTGGTCGTCGACCGGGTTGATCTGGCGGTACTGGTAGGCGGGGCCGCCCGCGGCCGTGATGGCGGCGATCAGCTTGGCGTAGGTCCGGTCGGCGGCGACGACGCCGTCGTCCGTCGCGCCGTTGTTGTCCTGGACCTCCTCCAGGGCCACGACGTCGGGCGAGGCGAGGTTGCGGACGATGCCCGCGGCGAGCCGGTCGAACTTGCTCTGCGGGTCGGTCGGGTCGAGGTTCTCGACGTTGTACGTGGCGACGGCGAGCTCGCCCGCGGTCTGCGCCCGGGTGGTCTCGGGGGCGAGGGCGTTGTCGGTGAGGGCGCCGAGGGTGGTGGCCTGGATGCCGTAGCCGCCGAAGTTGTCATAGTCGAGCGGTCCCACGGTCGTGCCGCTGAGCACGTCGCCGACGTCGGCGACCGGGAAGGCGGTGGGCAGCAGCGACTCGACCTTCACCCGGCCGGCGTTCTGGGAGGCGTACGAGCCGTAGACGGTGCCGCCGCGCGGGGTGGGGTGCTCGGCCGGCTCGGCGGTGACGAAGAGTTCGCCGTAGGGCGTGGTGGCGCCGACGACGCGGGCGCCGCTCACCTGGACGCGCATGCCTTCCAGGGACTCGTAGAGGTCGAGCGCGTACGTCGAGGGCGCAAGGGTCAGGCCCTCGATGGAACCGCCCCCGGCGTCGGGTGCGTACGCGTCCGGGATCGAGGCCGCGTCCAGCGTGAAGGCGGCCGGGAGCGCGTTGCCGGTGGAGAGGGTGGAGGTGATCGTCGCGGAGGTCAGCTCGGTCAGGGACTGGCCGCCCTCGGCGGAGCCGCCGGGGTAGTACTCGGAGACCGTGCCCCGGACGGTGATCCGGTTGCCGGCCTTGGTGGAGGGGGTGGTGGAGCCGGTGTACACGAAGAGGGCTTCGCTGGTGGCGGGGTTGCCGTCGCCGACCGGATCCTGGATCCAGTATCCGCGGGAGGTTCCGGTGGAGCGGATCGCGGTCACGATGCCGGTGACGGTGACCTGCTGGCCGTTGTACGGCGAGAGCCGCTTGGCGCCCTGGACGGCGGCGATGGTGACGGTGGCGGCGTGCGCGGGAAGCGCGAGGAGGCCGGCCATGAGGGAGCCGACGAGGGCGGTGGCGGCGAGCAGGCCGGTGCGACGGCCTCGGGCCGCTGGGTGACGGGAGGTCATGGGGGTGCCTTTCGCGAGGTGTCGTGGAGGGATCGCGGAGCACCGCGCCGGGTGTGTGTGGGGACACGCCGTGGCGGCAGGGCAGTTGTAGTGGCGGCGAATGGCGTGGAGGGAACCGGAAGGTGTTCTGTTCGTGTCACTTCTACGCGCGTCACACAGTGTGCCCGTTTTGCCATGACCCTGTCACTATCTCGCGCTCGACGGACCGCGCCGAACCCCCTCCGCCGCACGGGCGGGAGGGGGTCGGATCGAAGCCACGGACGGGCGGACCTCAGCTCAGCCGGGTGTCCGCGTAGACGTTCATCGCCCGCTGCTGGTACTCGGCGAGTCCTACGGCGATCCGGTCGAAGTTCTCACGGAACCGACCGTCCTCGGCGTAGGTCTTGGCCAGACCCCGGTACGCCTCGGCGCACGGGGTCCAGAAGCGGCGGACGTCCTGGTAGTGGGCGTCCACCTCGGCCTGGACCGCCGGGTCGTCGACGGGCGTGCCGGCGGCCATGTGCTCGGCGAAGCGGATCATCCGGGCAGTGGCCTCACGCTGCCACTGCTCGGCGGCCTCGGGGGTCATCCCTTCGACGACCTGCCGGGACTGCTCGTACGCCTCCGGCCACCGCTCCCGCGTCTCGGCCTCGATCGCCGGGTCGGGCCGGAAGCCCTCGAAGAGGTTCTCGGGGCGGTTGATGCTCACCATGTCCTTGTCCTCGCTTTCCTGGAGTTCGGCGATGGTGCGGGCGACCGTGCGGGCCAGGGTGCCGAGCCGCTCCCGCTCCGCGAGCAGCCGGGCATGGTGCTCGCGCAGGACGGTCACGCGGTCGGCCCCGCTGTCCAGGACGTCCCGGATCTCGCGCAGACCGAGGTCCAGCTCCCGCATGAGCAGGATCTGCTGGAGGCGCAGCAGCTGGGGCTCCTCGTAGTGACGGTGCCCGTCGCTCGCGGTCCACGCGGGCGCAAGGAGTCCGATCTCGTCGTAGTGCCGCAGCGTCCGGGAGGTCACCCCGGACATCCGGGCCACGTCCGCGATCGACCAGGCCATGACGGTGTCCTTTCCTTCGCCGGGGCCGGTGTTCCGGCCCCGTTCGAAGACCGTAGGGGTTGACGCCGCGTCAACCGCAA
>NZ_MWIG01000581.1:0-1093 GCF_002156145.1 Streptomyces sp. NRRL B-24572
TCCAAGTGGTGCGCCGTGGATAACACCCCCCCGTCCACGGCGCACCACTTGGAAGCCCCCACGCACCCCACCACGGCGCACGGGGGCTTCCGTGCGTTCCGGGATCACGCCGTCAGGGGCGGTCGGCGACCCGCATCTCGAACCAGGTCGTCTTGCCGCGCGGCGCCAGGTCCACGCCCCAGCGGTCGGCGAGCTTGTCGACGAGGAAGAGGCCGCGGCCGCTGATGTCGAGCTCGTGCACCGGCATCAGACAGGGCAGTCCCCGCGAGGGGTCGCGCACCTCGATCCGGATCCAGCCGCGGCGCCGCTGTAACCGCAGCGCGAAGACCCGGGCCCCGGTGTGCCGGACGGCGTTCCCGACGAGCTCCGAGACGAGGAGCACCGCGTGCTCGGCGATCTGCGGACCCAGCGCCCACTGCCGCAGCAGGACGTGCTGGGTGAGCCTGCGGGCCACCCACGCGGACTCGGGACGGGACGGCAGCCGGACATCCTCCTCGGCCGGATTGCCGTACAACTCCACTGCGTCGGCGGCCTGTTCGTCGTCCACGGCCGGTGACCACCGCGGTGCGGCGGCGCTCACGCGCTGCCACGGTTGTTCCCTACCCTCCAGGCCCGCCATGCCCCCCATCATGGCCGTACGGAGGCGTCCGCGGGGGCCGTTCCGACGGAATCGGCCCCCATCCGTGAAGGATCGTCACCCGAGCCGTGAAGGATCGTCAGGCGAACTTCGCCTTCCCCGGCCCCTCCTCGACGAAGCTGCGCATCCCGGTCTCCCGGTCCTCGGTGGCGAACAGGGCCGAGAACCAGGTGCGCTCGATGGCGAGACCGGTGTCGATGTCGGCCTCCAGGCCCTGGTCGATCGCCTCCTTCGCGGCCCGCAGGGCGACGGCCGGGCCCTGCGCCAGCTTGGCGGCCCAGGCGTGCGCCTGCTCGTACACCTCGGCGGCGGGGACGACCCGGTCGACCAGACCGAGCGTCAGGGCCTCGTCGGCCTTCACCATCCGGCCGGTGAAGATGAGGTCCTTGGCCTTGGAGGGGCCGACGAGCCGGGACAGGCGCTGGGTGCCGCCCGCGCCGGGGATCAGGCCGAGCA
>NZ_MWIG01000582.1:0-5612 GCF_002156145.1 Streptomyces sp. NRRL B-24572
ATCCGCCTCGACCGTCCCCCGATGAACGCCCTGGACATCGCCACCCAGGACCGGCTGCGCGAGCTGGCCCAGGAGGCCACCGACCGCGACGACGTGCGGGCCGTGGTCCTCTACGGCGGCGAGAAGGTGTTCGCGGCCGGCGCGGACATCAAGGAGATGCAGGTCATGGACCACGTGGCCATGGTCAAGCGCTCGCGCGCCCTCCAGGACTCCTTCACCGCCGTCGCCCGCATCCCCAAGCCGGTCGCCGCCGCGATCACCGGTTACGCTGTCGGCGGCGATCCGGTAGTCGGCGCAGAGCGCGAGCTCGCAGCCGCCGCCCAGCGCGTAACCGGTGATCGCGGCGACGACCGGCTTGGGGATGCGGGCGACGGCGGTGAAGGAGTCCTGGAGGGCGCGCGAGCGCTTGACCATGGCCACGTGGTCCATGACCTGCATCTCCTTGATGTCCGCGCCGGCCGCGAACACCTTCTCGCCGCCGTAGAGGACCACGGCCCGCACGTCGTCGCGGTCGGTGGCCTCCTGGGCCAGCTCGCGCAGCCGGTCCTGGGTGGCGATGTCCAGGGCGTTCATCGGGGGACGGTCGAGGCGGATCGTGCCGACGCCTTCGGCGACTTCGAGGTTCACAGTCATGGAAGGAAGGTTAGTGGCCGTTAACGACGAGGGGCCCGGTGCTGTTGCTCACAGCACCGGGCCCCTGTCACGGGAGATCTAGGCGATCCACTCCGACCAGTCCATGTTCCAGCCGTTGAGGCCGTTGTCCGGCTGGATCTGCTTGTCCTTGGAGTTCTTCACGATGACCACGTCACCGATGAGCGAGCGGTCGTAGAACCAGGCCGCCGGCATCGAGCTGTCGCCCGCGCCCCGCGCGTCCTGCAGGCCGACACAGCCGTGGCTGGTGTTGGTGGTGCCGAAGATCCCCGGGGAGCCCCAGTAGTTGCCGTGCACGAAGGTGCCCGAGTTGGACAGGCGCATCGCGTGCGGCACGTCCTTGATGTCGTACTCGCCGCCGAAGCCCACGGTGGCCCCGTTCATGCGGGTCACCTGGTACTTCTCGCTGATGACCATCTGCCCGTTGTACGTCGTCGTGGACGGCGCGCCCGCGCTGATCGGGATGGTCTTGATGATCTTGCCGTCGCGCTCGACCTGCATGGTGTGCGCGGAGGCGTCCACCGTGGAGACCTGACGGCGGCCGATGGTGAAGGAGATCGTCTTCTTCTGCTTGCCGTAGACGCCCGGGCGGCCCTCGACGCCGTCCAGGTTGAGCTGCACCGTCACCTTGGTGCCGGCGGCCCAGTAGTCCTTGGGACGGAAGTCCAGGCGGTCGTTGCCGAACCAGTGGCCTTCGATCCGGACGGCCGGGACGGCCGTCACCTTGATGGCCTTCTCGACGGCGTCGGGGTCGGTGATGCCCCGGGTGAAGTTGATGGAGACCGGCATGCCGACGCCGACGGTCGAACCGTCCTCCGGCGTGTACTGGCCGATGAAGGTGTTCTTCGGGACGAGCGTGGTGAAGGTGGTGTCCTTCGCCGACTCGCGGCCGTCGGCGTCCTTCGCGATCGCGTGGACCTTGTACTGGGTGGACGCCGCCAGGTGCGCGGTCGGCGACCAGCTGGAGCCGTCGGCGGCGATCTTGCCCTCGACCTCGGCACCCTTGGAGTCGGCGACGGTGACCGTGGTCAGCTTGCCCTGCTGCGCGGTGACCTTGAGGGCCCCGCTGGTGGCGACCGAGTCGGCGCCGTCCTTCGGAAGGATCGTCACGACCGCCTGGGAGGCCGCGTTCTCCTGCTTGCCGCCGCCCTGGGCGGCCGGCCCCTGTCCCCCCGCGCCGCCGGCGGTCTCACCGCCGCCGCAGGCGGTCAGGACCAGGAGCAGCGCCCCCGCCGCCAGGGCCTGCAGCTTGACGCCCCCGCGCCGCCGCCCGCTCTTGACCGATGCCCCCGATATCGGCTGCCCGTTCACTGTGGTGTCTCCCCTCACACGGCCCGGCAACGCCACGGCCCCACCCCCGTGCGCATCCACTCGCGCACACAGCGCTAGATAATCACACCGCAGGACACGAAAGTTCCTCGCGAATGTCACCGTTCGGCACCAGTCGAGTGGTACGGGACGACCCGGGTTCACCCCAGCGCGGAGCCGGCCTTCCACTCGCTCCACCCCAGGTTCCAGCCGCCGAGGCCGTTGTCGGGGGCGACCTCCTTGTCCTTGGAGTTGACCACCTCCACCACGTCGCCGATGAGCGTCCGGTCGAAGAACCAGCCCGCGGGCGAGTCCGCGCTGCCGCCCTTCTCGTCCCGGAGGCCCACGCAGCCGTGGCTGACGTTGGCGGAGCCGAAGGTGGAGGCGTCGGCCCAGTAGTTGCCGTGCAGGAAGGTCCCCGAGTCGGTGAGGCGCATCGCGTGCGGCACGTCCTTGATGTCGTACTCGCCGCCGAAGCCGACCGTCCTGCCGTCCATCCGCGTCACGTCGTACAGCTCGGTGACGACCATCTTCCCGTTGTACGTGGTGTTCTTCGGCGCGCCCGCGGTGATCGGCACCGTGGCGAGGACCTCGCCGTTCCGCCTGACCTCCATGGTGTGCGCGGCGGCGTCCACGAGGGAGACCTGGGAGCGGCCGATGGTGAAGCCGACCGTCTTGCGCTGGATGCCGTACACCCCGGGCGCCCCCTCGACGTCCCGCAGGCCGATCTCCACGGTGACCTTGGTGCCCGGCCGCCAGTACGCGGCGGGCCGGAAGTCGAGCCGCTCCTTGCCGAACCAGTGGCCGACGACCTCCACCGGCGGCTCCGAGGTGACGCGGACGGCCCGCTCGACCGCGGCCCGGTTCTCGATCGGCAGGTTGAAACCGAAGGAGACGATCATGCCGGTGCCGACCGTGGAACGGTTCTCCGGCTTGAAGTAGCCGATGAAGCGGGACTCGGGGACCACGGTGGTGAAGGTGGTGTGCCGGGCCGAGCGGCGCCCGTGCCCGTCGAGCGCGACCGCGTCCACGCTGTACTTGGCGGCCAGCGCGAGCCGGGTGTCCGGCCGGGGCCGCCAGCGCAGCCCGTCCGCCGAGATCTCCCCGGCCACCTCGGCACGCCGGCCGTCCTCGACCTCGACGACGGTCACCCGTTCGAGCCGGCCGCTGTCCACCTTCACCTCGACGGGTCCGTCGGCCGACACCGCCCGGCTGCCGTCCTCCGGACTCACCCGGATGACGTCACCGGGGGCCCTCGCCTTGCCCGGCAGGGAGACGTCGACGCCCCCTTCGCCGTCCGTCGCCGTGCAGCCCACGAGGCCCGCCATCAGTCCCGCCACCGCGAGGGCGTGCCTCGCCCGCTTCCATACAAGTGTCACGCTCGGCCCAACGACGGCCACCCTCCAGGGGAAACGTGCGTGCGGGTCATGTTGGGAGCACGGCCGTGCGGGCAGAACAGGGGGAGAACCACGCGCGGGAGCGGCGGCCGGGACGCCGCCGCTCCCGCGGGTGCGGGCCCGACGAGCCGCGGGAGGCCGGGACGGTGGCGAGCGCAGCCGAGCAGGAGGCGGTACAGGAGCATGCCCTGGAGCGGGCCGGGCCACCCGTGTGGCCGGGGGCGCCGACGCCCCTCGGTGCCCGCTGCCGGGTCGGCCCCGGCGGGGTCACGGGCACCAACTTCGCCCTGTGGGCGGGCGGCGCGGAGGCGGTGGAACTGTGCCTCTTCGACGCCGACGGCAGGGAGACACGACTCCCCCTGACGGAGCTGACGCACGAGATCTGGCACGGCTTCGTGCCGGGCGTCGGCCCCGGACAGCGGTACGGGTACCGGGTGCACGGCCGCTGGGACCCGTGGACGGGCGCCCGCTGGAACCCGGCGAAGCTGCTCCTCGACCCGTACGCGCGGGCCGTCGACGGCGACTTCGCGGCGCTGCCCCCGGAGGCGTACGGACACGTCAGGGACTGGCCGCAGCAGCACGTGGCCGACACCGTCCGCGACGAGCGGGACTCCGCCCCGTACGTCCCGAAGGGGGTCGTCGTCCATGACGACGACGACTGGGCCGACGACCGCAGGCCCAAGACGCCCTGGCAGGACTCGGTCATCTACGAACTCCACGTCAAGGGCTTCACGAAGCTGCACCCGGGCATCCCGGAGCACCTGCGGGGCACGTACGCGGGCCTGGCGCACCCCGCCGCGATCGACCACCTGGTCCGCCTCGGCGTGACGGCGGTCGAACTCCTCCCGGTCCACCAGTTCGCCCACGAGGACCACCTCCTCCGCCGCGGCCTGCGCAACTACTGGGGCTACAACTCGATCGGCTACTTCGCCCCGCACGCCGGCTACTCCTCCTCGGGGACGACCGGGCAGCAGGTCGGCGAGTTCAAACGGATGGTGCGGGCGCTGCACGCGGCCGGGATCGAGGTCATCCTCGACGTCGTCTACAACCACACGGCGGAAGCGGGCGAGCTGGGCCCCACCCTCTCCCTGAAGGGCATCGACAACCGCGGCTACTACCGGCTCCAGTCCGACGCCCGCCGGTACGCCGACTACACGGGCTGCGGCAACACCCTGCACGTCGTACAGCCGCAGGTCCTGCGCCTCATCACCGACTCCCTGCGCTACTGGGTCACGGAGATGGGCGTCGACGGCTTCCGCTTCGACCTGGCGGCGGCGCTGGCCCGGTCGATGCACGACGTCGACATGCTGTCCCCGTTCCTCGCGGTCATCGCCCAGGACCCGGTGCTGCGCCGGGTGAAGCTGATCGCCGAACCGTGGGACGTGGGCAACGGCGGCTACCAGGTAGGCGCCTTCCCCCCTCTCTGGACGGAATGGAACGACCGCTACCGGGACGCCGTACGGGACTTCTGGCGCGGCGCCCTGCCGGACGTGCGGGACCTCGGCTACCGGCTGTCCGGCTCCAGTGACCTGTACGCGTGGGGCGGACGACGGCCGTACGCCTCCGTCAACTTCGTCACCGCCCACGACGGCTTCACGCTGAGGGATCTCGTCACGTACGAACGGAAACACAACGAGGCCAACGGCGAGGGCAACCGGGACGGCACGCACGACAACCGCTCCTGGAACTGCGGGGTGGAGGGCGAGACCGACGACCCGGGGATCCAGGGGCTGCGCCTGCGCCAGCAGCGCAACCTCCTCACCACCCTCCTCCTCTCCACCGGGGTGCCGATGCTCGTCGCCGGCGACGAGATGGGCCGCACGCAGGGAGGCAACAACAACGCGTACTGCCAGGACAACGAGCTGGGCTGGCTGGACTGGTCGCTGCCGGACGACCCCGGCCGGGCCGGGCTCCTGGCCCTCACCCGCCGCCTCCTCGCACTCCGCCACCGCCACCCGGTCCTCCGCCGCCGGGCCTTCTTCTCCGGCCGGCCGCAGGGCGCGGACGGGCTGCGGGACCTGGCCTGGTTCACGGCGGAGGGCACGGAGATGACGGAGCGGGACTGGTACGCGCCGACGGCGACGCTCGGGCTCTACCTGTCGGGCCGCGACATCCCGGGCCGGGACGCGCGGGGCGAGCAGATCACCGACGACAGCTTCCTCGCCGTCCTGCACGCCGGGCCCCGGCCCCTGGAGTTCCGCCTGCCGGGCCCGCCGTGGGCGGAGTCGTACGAACTCGTCGTGGACACGGGCGGGG
>NZ_MWIG01000583.1:0-7640 GCF_002156145.1 Streptomyces sp. NRRL B-24572
GGTGAAACTGGGCCTGCGACCGGACGCAGGCCCAGTTTCACCAGGATGCGGCTGACGTGCGTCTTGATCGTCGACTCGGCGACGACGAGGTGGCCGGCGATCTCGGCGTTCGACAGGCCCTGCGCGATGAGGACGAGGACCTCCGTCTCCCGCTCGGTCAGCTCCCCGATCTGCGCCATCGCCGGCGGGCGCGGAGACGTCCCCGGCGCCTTCGCGAACTCGGTGATCAGCCGCCTCGTGACGGTCGGCGCGAGCAGCGCCTCGCCGGACGCGACGACCCGCACGCCCTCGGCGAGCTGCCGGGCCGAGGCGTCCTTGAGGAGGAAGCCGGAGGCCCCGGCGCGCAGCGCCTGGTACACGTACTCGTCGAGGTCGAAGGTCGTCAGGACGAGCACCTTCGCGTCCGCGTCGGCGGCGACGATCTCCCGGGTGGCCTCGATGCCGTTCAGCTCGGGCATCCGGATGTCCATGAGGACCACGTCGGGGTGGAGGGCGGCGACCTGCTCGATCGCCTCCCGGCCGTTGACCGCCTCGCCGACGACCTCGATGTCCGGCATCGCGCCGAGCAGCACGGAGAAACCCTCACGGACCATCATCTGGTCGTCGACGATCAGTACGCGGATCACGACTGCGGCTCCTCACGGCTCTCTTCACGGCTGACGGGGACGAAGGCCGCCACCTCGTACCCACCGTCCTCGGTCGCCCCGGCCGTCATCTGCCCGCCCAGCATCGTCACACGCTCCCGCATGCCGGTGATGCCGTGGCCGGCGCCCGGGGAAGGCTGCACGAGGCCGCGCGCGGGGCCGTTGGCGATCCGTAGGCCGAGACCGCCCAGGACATAACTGACCTCGACCTTCGCGGCGGCGCCCGGGGCGTGCCGCAGGACGTTCGAGAGGGCCTCCTGGACGATCCGGTACGCGGAGAGCTCCACGCCCTGCGGCAGCTCGCGCACCGCGCCGGTCACCGTCTTCTCCACGTCGAGCCCGGCCTCGCGGACGTTGTCGACGAGCGTGTCCAGGTCGCCGAGGGTCGGCTGCGGGGCGTCGGGCGCCTCGTAGTCCTCGGCCCGTACGACCCCGAGGATGCGGCGCAGCTCGGTCAGCGCGGCGACGGCGTTCTCCCGGATCGTGAGGAACGCCTGCTCCAGCTCCGGCGGCGGGTTCTCCACCCGGTAGGGCGCGGCCTCCGCCTGGATGGCGACCACCGACATGTGGTGGGCGACGACGTCGTGCAGCTCGCGGGCGATGGTCGTCCGCTCCTCCAGGACGGTCCGCTTGGAGATCTCCTGGAGGGTGACGGTCTGCTGGGCGGTGACCTCGCGGGTCGCCTGGCGGCGGACCTGGAAGACGGTGACGGTGAGGAGGACGAGGGCCGCGACGAACAGCAGCGGGACCGAGTCGGAGCTCGTGCCGATCCCGAGGAACATCTCGGCGAAGAGGCAGTAGCCCGCCGTCACCAGCCACATCCACACGGCCGTACGGGGCCGGGAGCGGGCGGCGACGACGAGGAGGACCACCAGATGGGCGGCGAGCGAGTTCGCCGCCCAGGGCCAGCCGCCCTCGTACCCCACGAACGGTGTCGTCGCGAGCGAGGCCCAGAAGGCGAGGACGGGCCGGACCAGGGTGAGCATCACGATCGCGGCCGGCGCGAGCGTGGCCACGAGCCCGATCGGGCCGATACCGCCGCTGTAGCGTGCGAACCCGATGAGGAAGACGATCGCCGCCATGAACGTGACGGCCGCGTGCGGCAGCAGACCTGCGTACACCCGTATCCGCGCCGGAAGGAAGCGCGTCGGGCCGCTCTCCACGTCCATGCGCGGCAGCGGCCGGTAGGCGAAGGCGTCGTGGAAGAGTTCCTGGCGCAGGCCACCGAGCGCCACCTGCACCAGGCGGAACTCGGGGCTGCGGCTCGTCTCGGAGGACTGTGTCTGGGTCACACCGAAGACGGTACGGGCGGCGGGGGACCCGGTCGTCCCGCTGGATGCGGATCCTTCCGGGTCCCCCTTGAGGACTAGAGCGGGCCTCAGGCGACGCTGTTGAACTTGGTGCCCTCGCCCGCGTACAGGTTCGTCGTCAGGCGCGCGAACGGCGCCGTGGCCGAGCCGGTGGGCTTGTAGACGTACGTGCCGCCCGTCCCGTACGCGATCAGGTCCGGGCGCCCGTCGGCGTTCACGTCGCCGGCGCCGACGAGCTGGGAGAAGGCACCCCAGCCGGAGCCGACCTTCACCCGGGTGGTGAAGCCGCCGGAGCCGTTGCCCTGGTAGAGCCACAGGACGCCGGAGGTGTCGCGGGCGACCAGGTCCCCGGCGGCCGTGCCGGCGATGTTGCCGACGGCGGTGAGCTGGTTGTAGACGCCCCAGCCGGAGCCGACCTTCACGCGGGTGGCGAAGGGGGCGGTGGCGCTGCCGGTGCCCTTGTAGAACCACAGCACGCCGGAGGCGTCCGTGGCGAGGAGGTCGGCGCGGCCGTCGCCGTTGAGGTCGGAGCCGCCGGTGAGCTTGTTGTAGCCGCCCCAGCCGGAGCCGATCTTGACGCGGGTGGCGAAGGTGCCGTCGCCCTTGCCCTGGTACTGCCACAGCACGCCGGTGCCGTCGAGGGCGATCAGGTCGCCGACCGAGTTGCCCGAGATGTTGCCGACGGCCTCGATCTGCTTGTACGTGCCCCAGCCCGAGCCCACCTTGGTGCGCTGGGCGGTCCTGATCTGGCCGTCCACCGGGCGGTCCCGCAGGTCGTCGCGCCACAGCACGCCGGCGGCGTCCCGGGCCAGGACGTCGGTGGAACCGTTGTTGGTGTAGTCGTGCGGGTTGGCGGTGCGGGTGACGTTCATGAGCCAGCCCTGGTAGGCGGGCTCGCCGGTGCCGTCGGCCAGTGTCGCCTCGGCCTCCACCGCGTACGTGCCGTTCGGCGCGTCGACCCCGGCGATGACGCCGTCCCAGTCGAAGGAGAACAGCGTGCCGCTCGCGGGGGCGGCCAGGCGCTTCCTGAACTCCTTGCCGGTGGCGGTGTGCGTGAGGGTGACGTCCACGACGGCGTCGGCACGCGACAGCGTCCAGCCCAGGGTCGTCTTGCCGCCGGTCTGGTCGAGGTTCACCGCGTCGGGGACGTCGACCTGCTGGATCTCCAGCGGCTGCTGGGGCTCCGGCTCCGCCGTCTTCCCGACCTCGGCGACCTTGGTGACGGTCGGGGCGCCTTCCGCACCGGCCACGAGGCGGAACAGGCCGTCGCCGTCCACGGCCCGGCTGCCGAGCAGCACCGCGGTGCCGTCGGTCGCGGAACTCCCGCGCGAGGCCGAGACGCCGAGGTCGACGGTCTCGTCACTGGTCAGGTTGCGGGCCTTGGCGGGGTGATCGGCGTTGCCGTAGACCAGCCACTCGCCCACGAGCGTGCTGTACCACTCACCGTCGTGGGCGCCCAGGACGGTCTCTTTCTGCTCGCCCGTCTTGCGGTCGACGGACGTGATGTAGTCGCCGGTACCGGACTTGTAGCCGAACCAGGTCACGTGCGAGGCGGAGAAGCCCAGACCGCCGAAGCCGTACCCGGACTCGGGAGCGGCGTACGTCGCGGTGACCGTCCCGGCCGCCACGTCGATCATGGCCCGGCCGCCGACCCGCTTGTCCGCCGGCCCCGTCTCGTACCCGACGAAGACCTGGCCGTCCTTGGCCTGCGAGCCGAAGAAGTCGGTGGCGTCCGCAGGCAGGCCCGCGATCTTGCTGCTGGTCGTCGTGGCGCCGTCCTTGGTCACGACGTGCAGTTCCGCCGTGCCGTCGGCGTTCGTGATCTGCGCGAGGACGCTGGTCGGGCTCAGCACGGCCACGTAGTTGCCGTTCAGCGCGCCGAGGTCGATGGAGGCGACGGGGGCGGTGGGGTCGGCCATGTTCCGCAGGGTGATCGAACGGAAATTGGCGGTCCAGCCGGCGTCGCCGAGGACGACCACGTCACCGGCCCCCACGGACCAGCCCTTGGGGTCCTGGAGCGGGATCGGGGCGCTGCCGTCGTACGGCGTCCACAGCAGGTTCCTCGTCCCGTCCTGGGCGAAGGAGTAGGTGAGGAAGCCGGAGGTGGCCGCGCCCCCGAAGTCGCTGCCTTCCGGGTAGACGGGAAGGGCGGTGTCCGCCGTCTCGGCCGGGGCCGCGACGGCGGCCGGCGTCGCCGCGAAGGCTGCCGGGGCGGTGGCCAGGGTGCCGGCACCGAGGGCGGTGACGGCGAGGACGACCGTGACAGCCGTGGTGAGACGGGTGCCGGTGGAGCGGAGCTGCAAGGTGAAACCCCCACGAGTCTGATTCGGGCACGGCAGTGCGTGCTTGATCAGACTCGTGATCGATTCGAAGGGTTGTACGGGAAGCCCGGGGATTCCGGCCGCTCACCAGGCCAGCTGGGCGATCTCCTCCGCCACCACCGCGCACGCGTCCGCCGCCGGGTCGATCAGCGGGAAGTGACCGATCCCCTCCAGGAGCGTGAGGCCGACCTCCTCGCCCGCCTTCGCCGCCGCCTCCGCGTACGCCTCGGCCACGGCGTACGGGACGACGATGTCCTCGCGGCCCTGGACGACGGTGGTCGCGATGCCGGTCGGGAGGAGGACGGACGGGTCCGTGGAGGCGGCCCGTTCCTCGTACTTCGCCTCGCCGCCCAGGAGTTCCGTGACCGCGCCGCCGCACACCCCGAGCTCCACCGCCCGCGCGAAGTGGGAGATCGGGGCGAGGGCGACGACCCCGCGCAGCTCCGGCGGGGCCGGCAGGCGCCAGGGCGCGTCCGCCGGCAGGACGTGCCGGGCGGCGGCCCACAGCGCGAGGTGGCCGCCCGCCGAGTGGCCGGTGAGGACGGTCCGCCGCGGGTCGGCCTGCGGGAGGTGCGCGGCGGCCAGGTCCGGTACGGCGTCCAGGGCGGCCGCCACGTCGTCGAAGGTCTCCGGCCAGCGCCCCGCCACCGGAGCCGTACCGCCCTGGTGGGGGAGGCCGGGGCCGCGCCGGTACTCGACGCTCGCCACGGCGAAGCCCCGGCGGGCCAGGAAGTCCACGAACGGGGTCAGGTGCTGCCGGTCGTACGGGGCCCGCCAGGCGCCGCCGTGCAGGGCGACGACGAGCGGCGCCCGGGTGCGCCCGTCGCGCGGGGCGTAGAAGTCGACCACCTGGTCCGGGTGGTCGCCGTACGCGGCGGTGGCGTCCGGGGCGACGGCCGGGTGCGAGAAGGCCGACGCCTCTTCGGCGGCATCGCGCGCGGCGGGGTCCGGCATGCTGTTCCAACCTCTCGGGTACGCGGCCGAATTGGCCTGACCTGCGGGGACGGTACCAGCACCGGAACCCCCGCAGATCAGGCGATCATCCGACGAGATCAGGGCTACCGGAGAACCTCCGCGAGGACCCTCGCCGCCCGCTCCGCGTCCGCGAAGCCCACGTACAGCGGCGTGAAGCCGAACCGCAGGACGTCCGGACGGCGCAGGTCCCCGACGATCCCGCGCTTGATCAGCTCGGTCATGACGGCGGGCGCGTCCGCGCAGCGCAGCGCCACCTGGCTGCCGCGCTCGCCGTGCTCCCCGGGGGTCACGGAGGTGACCCGGCCCTCGGGGACGTACGCCCGCACGCACTCCAGGAAGAAGTCCGTCAGGGCGAGGGACTTGGCCCGCACGTCCTCGATCGCGACCCCGTCCCAGACGTCGAGCGCCGCTTCCAGGGCCAGCATGGAGAGGATGTCGGGCGTGCCGACCCGGCCCTTGAGCGCGCCCGGCGCCGCCTCGTAGCCGGGGGTCATCGCGAACGGGTCCGTGTGCGAGTTCCAGCCGGGCAGCGGCGAGTCGAAGGCGGCCTGGTGGCGCTCGGCGACGTACAGGTACGCGGGCGAGCCGGGGCCGCCGTTCAGGTACTTGTAGGTGCAGCCGACGGCCAGGTCGACCCCGTGCGCGTCCAGGCCGACGGGCAGGGCGCCCGCGCTGTGGCACAGGTCCCAGACGGCGAGCGCGCCCGCCGCGTGGAGCGCGGCGGTGAGCCCGGGCAGGTCCTGGAGCCGGCCCGTGCGGTAGTCGACGTGGTTGACGAGCGCGAGGGCCGTGCGGTCGCTCACCGCGGCCGCCATGTCGGCCGGGTCGCATGCCACGATCTCGTGACCCGTCATCCGCGCCGCGGACTGCGCGATGTACCCGTCCGTGGGAAAGGTCGTCGCGTCGACGAGGATCTCGTGCCGGTCGTCACCGCTGATCCGGGCGGCGGCGACGACCGCCTTGAAGACGTTCACGCTCGTCGAGTCGCCGACCACGATCTGCCCCGGGGCGGCGCCCACGATCGGGGCGATCCGGTCGCCGATCCGCTCGGGCGCGGTCCACCAGCCGGACTCGTCCCAGGAGCGGATGCGCAGCTCGCCCCACTCGCGGGTGATGACGTCGGCCATGCGGGCCGGGACGTGCGCGGGCAGCGCGCCGAGCGAGTTGCCGTCGAGGTAGACGGTCCCCTCGTCGAGGGCGAACTTCGCGCGGTGCCCGGCCAGTGCGTCGGCGGCGTCGAGCTCGGCGGCCCGCTTCAGGAGGTCGTCGGCCGCGTCAGGACGCGCCGCCTCCTTCTCGTACGACTCAGACATGGCTGCGGGCCGTCCAGAGCTCGGGGAACACGTTCTTCTGGGCCCGCTTCTCCAGCCAGGCCACGCCGGCGGAGCCGCCGGTGCCGGTCTTCGCGCCCATCGCGCGCCGGGTTGCGACCAGGTGGTCGTTGCGCCAGCGCCAGACCAGTTCGGCGACGTCGCTGAGGGCCTCGCCGAGCCGGACGAGCTCGCCGTTCTGGTCGGCGTCCGCGTAGATCCCGGCCCAGACCGCCTCGACCTCGGGCGAGGGCTCGTACCGCTGCGCCAGGTCACGGCCGAGGACCGAGGCCGGGACGGGCAGGCCGCGCCGGGCGAGCAGCCCGAGGACCTCGTCGTACAGGCTCGGCTCGTGCAGCGCCTTCTCCAGCTCGGCGTGGACGCGGGGCGCGCCCCGGTGCGGGACGAGCATGGACGCGGACTTCTCGCCGAGCAGGAACTCCATCCGCCGGTACATCGCCGACTGGAAGCCGGAGCCCTCGCCGAGCGCCGCCCGGTAGGCGTTGAACTGGCCGGGGGTGAGCTGGGCGAGCGGACGCCAGGAGTGGTTGAGCGCCTCCAGCTCGCGCACGGAGCGCTTGAGCGCGTCCATCGCGACGGGGACGCGGTCCTCGCGCAGGGCGCGGCTCGCGGTCTCCCACTCGTGGACGATCACCGTGAACCACAGCTCCATGACCTGGGTGGTGACCAGGAAGACCATCTCGCCGGGGTCGTCCGAGCGGAGGTGCTGGAGGTGGGTGAGGACGTCCGCCTGGACGTAGTCCTCGTACGGCGTCGTGCCCGCGAAGTCGAGGTTCGGTGCGTCGACGACCGATCCGGCTCCGGAGGCATCGGGGAAGGTGGACATTTCTGTCTCCTCGATACGTGCTACCGGGTAGCGGTCCGCTCCACCGCGAGCGCTGGGCGCCACGGGAGCTCCGGTCCCCTCGGGAGGCGTGCTTCTTCGCGCGCGTCCCAAGCGCATCATGACACGATCGGGCCCGTGATGTAGATCCCCTCTTCGTCATACGGAAAGGCGTTCGATCGACAGCCGCCCAGGCCCTTGATCTGCTGCGTCACCGCGGGCGCGGGCCTGCCCGG
>NZ_MWIG01000584.1:0-26499 GCF_002156145.1 Streptomyces sp. NRRL B-24572
GCGGGGCTGGCGGCTGAACGTCCGGGCCCGGGACGCCGTCCACGTCTCGTACGGCGACGACGAGGCGCTGTTCCCACAGGTGGCGAAGCTGCTCGGATGGAGCGGGCAGCGGCTCCAGGACGTGATCGGCACCCTCGATCCCGACCAGGCGGTGAGGATCCGGCAGGCGTACCCGCTCGCGTTCTTCGACGAGCACCTGCGCCACCGCCGGTCCCACCTGCTCGACGGCCCGTCCCCGGCCTTCCCGGCGGTGACGTTCCTCCCCTGAGCACCCGGGACCAGGGCACCGCTCACAGGTGGGTGCAGGGCGACTGGGCCGAGTTCTGACCAGCCCCTGTCCGGCA
Organism: Streptomyces sp. NRRL B-24572; assembly: GCF_002156145.1. Classification (NCBI taxonomy): domain Bacteria; kingdom Bacillati; phylum Actinomycetota; class Actinomycetes; order Kitasatosporales; family Streptomycetaceae; genus Streptomyces; species Streptomyces sp. NRRL B-24572. The sequence continues at coordinate 345 of NZ_MWIG01000584.1, forward strand.
GAAGGCGCGTGATGTACGGACCCCGGACTGTCACCGGGGCCCGCTGCGGCGCCCTGCATTGCGGAGTCTGATCAGTTTCAGGGCTGATGCTGGGTGGGCCTCGTACTGTGCCCCCTGGGGCAGGTCGGTTCGGCCGTCCGGGAAGGGGCTGGATCTTGGTCGGCGCTCTGTGGCGGCCCGCTCCAGGGGGCTCCGCCCGGGCGCCTGCACGGCCTCCCAAGAGCCGGTCGTCGGTGCGGCCCCTCCGCAGGAGCGTGGGACGGCTCTGCCGCGCCCGGGTGGCGCCGCGTACAGAGCCCTGGCTCAGCCGCGTCCGGAGCCCGGCTCATTCGACCGGCCATGTGTGAGCCGGGGCGTTCATGTGCATGTAGTCGAGGTACTGCTGCGTCATCCGCCGCAGCGCCTGATGCCGGTCCACGTGGTCGATGTCCTGGATGCGGTGGAACATCTCCGACTGCCATACCGCGCCGTTGCGGCTGCTGACGCACCGCTGCTCGATGATCCCCAGCAGTGGCTCTCGCCAGGCGCTGTCCATCCCCCACCGCTCCAGCCCGCGGTCTGCGAGCGGCAGCAGGCGGCGCAGTACCAGTTCGGTCACGGGAACCTCGCCCATGCCGGGCCAGTACAGCTGCGCATCGATTCCATGCCGGGCTGCGGCATACAGATTGTCCTCAGCCGCCGAGAACGACATCCGCGACCAGACCGGTCGGTCCTCGTCGACCAGGGCGCGGACCAGGCCGTAGTAGAAGGCGCCGTTCGACAGCACGTCGGCCACCGTGGGCCCCGCGGGCAGCACGCGGTTCTCCACCCGCAGGTGCGGCACGCCGTCGACGACGGCATAGACGGGGCGGTTCCACCGGTAGACCGTCCCGTTGTGCAGCGTCAGCTCGGCAAGTTCAGGGGTCCCTCCGTCATCGAGCGTCTTCTGAGGATCCTCGTCGTCGCAGAGCGGCAGCAACGCCGGGAAGTACTGCGCGTTTTCTTCGAAGAGATCGAAGACGCTGGTGATCCACCTCTCGCCGAACCACACCCGGGGTCGGACTCCCTGCACCTTGATCTCCTCCGGCCGGGTGTCGGTGGCCTGCTCGAACAGCGGAATACGCGTCTCGCGCCACAGCTCCTTGGAGAAGAGGAACGGAGAGTTCGCGGCCAGCGCCACCTGTACCCCGGCGACGGCCTGCGCGGCGTTCCAGTGGTCCGCAAACTCGTCCGGCGACACCTGCAGGTGGAACTGAGTGCTGGTACACGCCGCCTCCGGCGTGATCGTGTCCGCGTAGGTGCGCAGCCTCTCCACCCCGTCCACCGCGATCAGCAGGTCCTCGCCCCGTGCGGCGAAGATCTGCTCATTCAGCAGGTGGTACCGCGGATTCTCGGAAAGCGACGCCGGACCCACGTCCTTCAGCTCCAGCGTCGGCAGGATTCCGATCATGACCAGATGCGCCCCGATCGCCGCGGCTTTCTCCTCGGCGTGGTTGAGCGCGTCCCGGATCTCCTGTTCCCAGGATCCCGGGCCGCCCGCGGTGAGCTGCCGCGGATCGATGTTGATCTCCAGATTGAACCGCCCCAGCTCGGTCGACCAGGACGGGTCGGCCAGCGCCTCGAGGACGTCCGAGCCGCGCATGGCGGGCTCCGCGGCTTCGTCCACGAGATTCAGTTCGATCTCCAACCCGACCTGCGGCCGCTCGAAGTCGAACCGTGACTCCCTCAGCATCTGAGCGAACACGTCGAGGCACGTGTGCATCTTGTTCCGGAACCGGCGACGGTCGTCACGGGTGAACTCCAGCGCCGGAACATCGCGTCCCATGAGGCCCTCCCGAGACTCGCCGGCACGGACCCTTCTCTTCAGCGTCCCACTTCAGGGCCGACCCGACCATCGAGCCGGCCCCCAGCACCCGGCAGGTGTTTCACCGGTGGTGGCAGTCCCAGTGGCCCTTCACCCAGACGTGGTCCCAGTGCCCGGGAACGTAGACCCACTTGTAGGACTTGTTGTGCTCCCAGTAGCCGTGGTGCCACTTCCCGTGGTTGTCATGCCGATCCGGGTGCCAGATGCCGTGGTCGACCCGCTTCTTCTCCCAGTGGCCCTTGACCCACGTCTTCTCCCAGTGCCCCTTCTTCCACTCGCACCGGTCGTGATGGTCGTGCCGGTCGCCGTCGTCATGGGTCACGACAGTCGTGGCGACGGACGTCGGGGCAGGAGCAGCCGCCGCCGAGCCGGCCATCCCGAGCGCGGCGCCGCCTGCCAGCAGGCCGGACGCGGCGGCACCCGCCACCAACCGGCGGACTCGCATGGTCCTGGTCATGGAACGCACCTCCTTCGAGCGAGCCGGAAGAGGAACGCGCGGCGACAGCCGACGTGTGAGGAGACAGTCCGACTCGCGAGGCGATCGTGGGCAACCGTGAGACTCGCTGTGCACTTCGTAGGGGGTTCGAAGCAGCGGTGCTGTGGATGAACGGTTCCCGGCTTCTTGGAATGACGGCCGTGTATGACGCCTCTGTCCCAGTGTGGCATGTTCGCCTTCCCCTGTCGGCGCGAAGGCCGTGCACGCAGTGTTCTGCAGGGATGCACTGTCGCAGCGAGGCGTGACCGGACTGGGCGGGGGGCGTGGCCGAGCTCGGCGCGTTCTAAGGCGAGGTCCTCGTGCATGACCCGCGTGTCGGGCGTGACCTCGCCGAGGGCTGGATCGCGGGCGCCGGCATCGACGTCTTCCACCCCGAGAACCCGCACGACGATCCGGAGGGGAAGCCGGTCCTCGACCCCCCCGGCACCATGGTGGCCAGCGACCGCGCCTTCCTGTCCGAGGACGCCGAGGCAAGCAGCCGGCGCCGCGTCGCCGAGCTCGTACGAGACCGCCTCGCGCACCGGGTACCGACGGTCGGTCTGCTCTCCGAGGAGGCGGCGCGAACGTGACCGCCATGTCCCTCACCGCTGCGGTGCACCAGGACTCCGTTGTGATGGTGCTCTCCACGGGCGACGTCCGCGTTCCGGTGCACCCCGGGAACGGCGACGCACGCGTGGCGTCGCGGGCCGATCAGACCTACCAGGCCCCCACCGGGAGCGCGGACCTGCGCGAGGCCGATCGCGGGCCGGGGCGACCCGGGGCAGGTCCTGGTCGCCCCCGGGGCGCGCCTCGCCTGCTATCCGCCCTTGGCCGTCACCCGATCGGCGACCACCCTGAGGATCCTTGTTGTTCGGGTTTCCAGGTCGGCGGCGGACCGGATCGCCCACCATCTCGGGCCGTTGCTCGCGGTCCGGGACCGCAAGCGGTTCGCGAAGGACACCGTGCTGATCGTCGACGGCACTTGGTTCCCACGCGCGGGATCACTGCGCTGGTTCGGTGACGGGGGTGCGCCTGTTGGGCGTGTCGGTGGGACCGGGAGGATCCCGTCCGAAGGATTGTGGCGGCCGTGCCATCGGCCTTGACCGAATGACGACCGCCATAGCGAAATGGACATGGTGTGACCAGAAGACACAGGCGGCACCGGGGTTTCGGCGCTGTGGGAGTGGCGGCAGCCCTCGTCTGGGGATGTGCCACTGCTGGGAATGCCCGGCCCTCCGACGCGACACCCGGCGGCTTCGAGCGGGCGGCCGAGCAAGCGGCAGCGGAATTCGGTGTGCCGAAGGAAGTGCTTCTCGGCGTCAGCTACGAGTCCTCGTGGTGGGAGGCCAATGACGGCCGCCCCAGCACCAAGGGCGGTTACGGTCCGATGCACCTGACGGACACGACGTCCGGGGGAGCGTACGCCCATCGACCGGGCGAAGGGCCGGTGGACGCCACGGGGACCGACGACCCGTCCGAGCACACGTTGCAGGCTGCCGCCACGATGATCGGCGTCGCGCCCCAGACGCTCAAGCGGGACGAGCTGCAGAACCTTCGAGGCGGCGCCGCACTGCTCGCTTCGTATCAACGGCAGATCACCCGGGAGATGCCGCTCGACCCGGGCAGCTGGTACGGGGCTGTGGCGCACTACAGCCAGGCCTCCGACACCACCACGGCCGGACGGTTCGCCGATGGGGTGTTCGAAGCGATCCGCAGCGGCAGGCAGAGGGTGCGCAAGGACGGCCAGAGGGTGTCGTTGCCGAAGACGCCGTCCGTCCGACCGACGAGGTCACAGCTCGCGTCCCTGGGGCTGCGGACGTCGGCCGCGGCGGCAGTGCCGGAGTGCCCCGGCGAGCTGAACTGCCGCTTCGTTCCCGCTGCTGCCTCGAACTACCAGGTGTCCGCGCGAAACTCGAACGGCATGGACGTCGACTTCATCGTCATCCATGACCTCGAAGGGTCCTACGACGGGGGGATCAGCTGGTTCCAGGACCCCGTCAGCGGGGTTTCCCCGCATTACGTGATGAAGGCCGACGGCAGTGAGGCGACGCAGATGGTCGCCACCAAGGACATCGCATTCCATGCCGGCAACTACTGGACCAACCTGCACGGCATCGGCATCGAACTGGAGGGATACGCCGCCCAGGGACCCACCTGGTTCACTCCGGCCCAGTACAAGGCGACTGCCGCGCTGGTGGCCTACCTGGCACGGCGCTTCGACGTCCCACTGGACCGCAAGCACATCATCGGGCACGACAACGTCCTCCCGCCGAGGCCGGCCCGCGTGCCGGACGCACACTGGGACCCCGGGCCCTACTGGGACTGGGAGAGGTTCATGGCTCTCCTCGACGCCGATCACCGCAAGGAGCGCGAGGCCGAGGGAGCGGAGACGCGCGGGAACATCGGAATCGGACAGGCGGTCACGATCGCCCCGACGTACGGCAAGAACCCGCAGCCGGTGACGGTGTGCGCCCCGACGTGCCGGACCCGGACACAGCCTTCGAACTTCCTCTACGTCCGTACGGAGCCCCGCGACGACGCCCCGCTCGTCTCAGACCTCGCCCTCCGTCCGGACGGGTCGGCGGGAACCGACCACATCGACGACTGGGGATCCACCGTGGTGTGGGGCCAGGAATTCGTGGTCGCCGATGTGCGAGGCGACTGGACGGCCATCTGGTTCGGCGGGCGGAAGGGATGGATCCACAACCCGGCGGGCGTGAACACCCGCCTCGCCCCGAACGCGCGAATCGTTCGTCCCGCGAGCGGGGTGAAGTCGGTCTCCCTCTACACAACGGCCTACCCTCGCGCCGACGAGTACCCCCAGGGGGTGCCTGCATCGGAACAGACGCGGTTCGACATGTACAGATTCCCCCAAGGGCAGGCGTACGTGGCCGCTCGCACACCGGTGGGCGCCGACGACTTCTTCCCTGCCACGCCCACGCGCCCGGAGGTTGTGGTCACCGGTGACCAGAAGTACGAGGTGATCCAGTACAACCGACGCCTGGCTACGGTGAACACCGCGGAGACAACCCGATAACCCCGGAGCGGAGCCGCGGTTCAGAGCGGGCGACGGCAGAACCGCGGCAGCACGCCCCTGACTTCCCACGGAATACGGCGCCCGACGCCGTGGTGCAGGGGCCTTACCGGCTCACCGGGCTGGATCGGTCGGGGAACAACGGGTGGTGACGAGTTCCGATCGATCTGACGCCCGGCCCGGGCCCACACCTCGGGCAGGTCATCGTGGTCGATCACGAAGAGAGCCTCTGTGACGACCTCGTCGCCGATTCCCTTGCTGTGGACCGTTGTGAGCGGTGATGGTGCTGGTCATGCAGACCGATGCACCGTTCTGGGACTCGCTGGTGTTCGACGGGATCGACGACGTGGAGGTCGAGGCGGTCTCGGCTGGCTTCGTTCACTTCTAGGCCGTGTATCGAAAGTGGATCTTGGACTGTGAACGATCAAGGTTCATGGGTCGGGGAGATCTCACGGACGAGCAGTGGGCAGTGATGGAGCCGTTGCTGCCGAAGGGGCGAAGGCGGGCCGGCCGCGCGTCCGCCCCAACCGGGTCCGTGCGGACAAGGCCTACGCCTCCCGCAGGAACCGCGCCTGCCTGCGCCGCCGGGGGATCCGCCGCACCATCCCGGACAAGACCGACCGGGCGCGCAACCGCCGGAAGCCCGGATCCCGTGGCGGCCGGACGCCGCGCTTCGATCCGGTCGACTACCGCGAGCGCTACACCGTCGAGTGCGGGATCAACCGCCTCATGAGGCACCGTGCTGTCGCCATGCGGTACGACAAGCTCGCCGTCCGTTTCGAGGCGACCGTGTTGGTCGCAGCGATCAACGAGTGGCTGCGACACTCGGCCATCGCGCGGTGGGATCCACGTTCCACGTCTCCGGCAGATCGCTGCCGCAGAAGACGCAGACGAAGTCGTCCTCGCGCAGGATGTTGTGCTCCTGGCAGCCAGGACACCGGCGGAACACCACCTCGTGAGTGAAGTCGGAGGGCCGTTCGAGCCCTACGTCGTCCAGAGCCCGGGCGACCGCCGACCAGGAACCGATGTCGGGGCAGTACCCGGTGGACCGGTTGCTGACCTCGGGGCGCCCTCGAAGAGCAAAACGGGCAAGAGGTCGAAAGTGATTCCGCGCTGGAAGAACGACGGCGCATCCGGCGTCGGCAAAAACCCCGGCTGAAGGCCGCCCTCCTCGGGCACTCCAGAGGCGGGCGGACCAGCAAGATCCACCTCGCCACCGGCCGCAGGTGCCGCCCGCCGGCGTTCATCCTGACCACAGGCCAGGCAGCGGACAGCCCGCAGTTCATCCCCGTCCTGAAGAAGGTACGGGCACGCGGGCCCGTCGGCAGACCCCGCATCCGGCCGGACGTGGTCGCCGGGGACAAGGCGTACCCGCCCCGCGGATCCGCGCCCACCTGTGCAAACGCCGTATCAAGGCGGTCATTTCGGATAAGAAGGACCAGGCCGCCAACCGGAAGAAGAAGGGCTCCAGAGGTGGCCGACCCGTCAGCCACGACACCGATCTCTACAAGGGGCGGAACACCGTCGAACGCCTGATCAACAGGCTCAGAGCATGGCGAGGCATCGCCACCCGATACGACAGGACTCCCGACAGCCACCTCGCCGGTCTCCACCTGCGCGCCTCGATGATCTGGATCAAGGACCTCACCAGGACCACCCGATGATCACGACTCGATATGACCCTGGGCGACGCGCTGAGGTGCCGGACGCAAGGGTGGCGGGCAGGAGTTGAGTCAACGGTCAACCAGCCGTGGACGCGGGGCCTCACCCGTGGATTCCGCGTCGGTGTCGTCGGTGCCGACCGGGCCGCGGGGAAGCATCCGGTCCAGCCACTTCGGCAGCCACCAGTTGGTCCCGCCGAGAAGCGTCATGGTCGCCGGTACCAGCACCATGCGCACGACCGTGGCGTCGATGAAGATCGCGGTGGCCAGGCCCAGCCCGAACATCTTCGTTGAGGGGTCCTCGGCGACGGCGAAGGACAGGAAGACCGCCACCATGATGAGGGCGGCCGAGGTGATGATCCGGGCGGTGCCCGAGACGCCCTCGACGATCGCCGTGCCGTTGTCGCCGGTGCGCAGGTACTCCTCGCGTACGCGGGAGAGGAGGAACACCTCGTAGTCCATCGACAGGCCGAACAGGATGGCGAAGAGGAACATCGGGATGAACGACACGATCGGAACCGTCGCTTCCAGCCCGATGAGTGCGCCTCCCCAGCCCCACTGGAAGACCGCGACCATGATGCCGTAGGCCGCGCCGATGCTCAGCAGATTCAGCAGGACCGCCTTGAGCGGTACGAGGATCGAGCGGAAGACCAGCATCAGCAGCAGGAACGACATCGCCAGCACGGCGGCGACGAGCACCGGCAGGCGTTGGCTGGTGCGTCGGCCCACATCGGACAGGCTCGCGGCGGCGCCGCCGACGTGGGCCCTGGCCGGGCCGTGCCCGATCGCCGTGGGCAGCACGTCGGTGCGCAGCCGGGCGATGGTGTCGGCCGTGGCCTTGTCCTGGGGGCTGGTGGTCGGGAACACCACGATGGTCGCGATGCCGGTGGCCCGATCGACGTGCGTCGGCGCGACGGACGCGATGCCCGGATCCGCCGCGACCGCCCCGACGAGTCGGTCCAGCACTCCCGGATCACCGGCGGGGTCCGCGGCGATGACGAGGGGGCCGTTGGTGCCCGGGCCGAACCCCTCGGCGACGAGGTCGTAGGCCCGGCGCTCGGTACGGTTGTGGGGCAGTGAGCCGTCGTCGGGCAGGCCGACACGCAGGCCGAGCACGGGCAGCGTCACGGTGAGCAGCAGCCCCGCCGCGCCGACCGCGTACGGCACCGGGTGTCGGCTGACGTGCCCGATCCAGCGCCGCCAACCGACGGCGGGAGCGGCGCCCGCCACCCTGTCCCGCCGCCGTGCGAGTCGGCCCGCCTTCCCGGCCTGCAGAGCCCGGCCGATCCGGCCGGCCCGGGCCAGGCGTGGACCGGCGGCGCCGAGGAAGGCCGGCAGCAGCGTCACCGACGCGAGCACCATGGTCAGGACGACGATCGAGACGGCGAGCCCGCCCACCGTCATGAACGGTACGTTCGCGACCGCCAGGCCGAGGATCGACACGACGACGGTGCCGCCGGCGAAGACCACGGGCCTCCCCGCCGTGGCCACCGCCCGCCCCGCCGCCTCGCGGGGATCGAGCCCGCGCGCGAGGTACTCCCGGTGCCTGGCGAGTACGAACAGCGCGTAGTCGATGCCCACTCCGAGCCCGACCATGCTGCCCAGGACAGGGGCGAAGGTCGGGACGTCCGTCACCCCCGCCAGTACCGTCATCGTGGCGACCCCGACGGTCAGCCCGAAGACCGCCATGCCGATCGGCAGCGCGGCGGCGACGAGCGAACCGAACGCCAGGAACAGGATCGCGGCCGCGGCGAGGAGGCCGATCAGCTCGCTCGCGCCGCCGTCGGGGTCGGAGAAGGCGTAGAAGAGGTTCCCGCCCATCTCGATGCGCAGGGGCAGCTCGGGGCGCAGCCGGTCGCCGAGATCGACGAGTGCGTCGAGGTCTTCGGCCGACAGCCGGCTCTGGTCGGGGTACTGCACCCGGACGACCGCGATCCGCCCGTCGGCCGAGACGAGGCCGCCGCGCACGGCGGTGTCCCCGCCCGCGTCGAGTGCCCCCGCCGGGTCGCTCGCGCCGAGGACGTGCGGCAGCCGCTGCACCTCGGTCCGCAGCCGCGTGAGAGCGGTGCGCGCGCTGCCGTGGTCGAAGAACGTCGCGCTGCCGTCGAGAGGAGTGACGACCACTTGGGCGGTCATCCCCTCCTGGCCGGTGCCTGCCCGCTCGATCAGTTCCGCGGCCCGCTGGGAGTCCAGTCCCGGAGCGGTCATCGAGTCCGCGGTCCGCCCGCCGAAGGCGACGGCGGCGAGGACGGCGAGCGTGGCGGCGACCAGCCATGCCGCGATCACCCGCCAGGGATGGCGGGCGGCGCTTGCGCCCAGGCGCAACAGGGCTTTCGAGAGCATCGGTTCCTCCAACCACATCGTCGGCCGTCCTTGTACGGCCGCCGATGCCGAGGTTCGTCGCCACGGCGTTCCGCGGCATCGGCCCACGGGCTGCGGATCCGTCGGCCCCGGGGCGGAGTGACGACCCGTACTTTCGGCCGATGCGCGGCACGCCGCGGTCCCTAGGCTGAGAAGCGTGCTCCGAGACGACCTGCGAACCCTGTGGACCGAACCCCGGCCGCCCGACGCGCCCGCCCGGGTGCGGCGGGACTGGGCGCTGCTCGCCGCGGGCCTTGCCGGTGTGGCACTGGAGGCCACCCTGCGCGAGGACGTCGTGTGGCGGCCGGTGGCGGTGGTGCTCGCCGTATGGCTGTGGCTGCTGCCCCTGTGGCGCCGGACCCGCCCGCTGGCGATGGTGACGCTGGCGTTCGGCTCGGTGGCCCTGCCTCCGCTGGCCTCGCTCATCGCCGCACCGCGCGAGCCCGTCGGCCTGTACACCGGCGCGGTCGTGCTCGTGCTGGTGTACGCGCTGCCCCGGTGGGGATCGGGACGCGAGATCGTGCTGGGCGGCGCGGTGATCCTCGCGGTCGGCGCGTTGTGTGTCGGCACGGACGGAACCCCGATCGTCGAAAAGGTCGTGGGCTTCGTCTTCCTGCTGCTGCCCGGCGTCGTCGGGGCTGCCGTGCGGTTCCGGGTGACCGCGCGCGAGCGGCAGTTGGAGCAGGTGCGATCCCGCGAGCGCGAGCAGCTCGCCCGGGAACTGCACGACACGGTGGCCCACCACGTGTCGGCCATGGTGATCATCGCCCAGGCGGGCCGGGTACTCGCGGCCACCGACCCGTCCGCCGCCGTCGAGGCGCTGGAGGGGGTCGAGGAGGAGGGGGCACGCACGCTGGAGGAAATGCGCGCCATGGTCGCCGCGCTGCGCGACCGCGGGATCGGCGCCGAGCTGGCGCCCCCTGCCGGAGTCGCGGATCTGGAGCGCCTGGTGCGCACCCCGGGTGGTCGCCTCAGGGTCGACCTGGGGCTCGACGGCGAACTGGACACGCTGCCCCCGGCCGTGGACGCGGCCGTCTACCGAATCGTGCAGGAGTCGGTGACCAACGCGCTGCGCCATGCGGTCGACGCGACCGAGCTCGTCGTTCGGGTCGCCGCGGAACGGCACACGGTACGGGTGAGCGTGCGCGACGACGGCCGGCGCACCGGCCGGGGGCGCGACGGATACGGACTTACCGGACTGCGCGAGCGCGCGACCCTGCTGGGCGGCACACTACGAGCCGGCCCGGGTACCGACCGGGGCTGGCATGTCGAAGCCGAACTGCCGAGAGCGAGGAGCGAGAGCGGTGCCCATTCGCGTCCTCGTCGCTGACGACCAGACGATCATCCGCACCGGGTTGCGGATCATGCTGAACGCCCAGCCCGGCATCGAGGTGGTCGGCGAGGCCGCCGACGGGCGGGAAGCGGTACGTATGGCTCGCGAACTACGCCCAGACGTATGCCTGTTCGACATCCGCATGCCCGTACTCGACGGGCTCGAGGCCACCCGGCTGATCGCCGGCCCGGGCGTCGCCGACCCGCTGGCCGTGGTCGTCATCACCACGTTCGACCTCGACGAGTACGTCTACGGCTCACTGCGTGTCGGCGCCCGCGGATTCCTCCTCAAGGACACGGGGCCGGACCTTCTGGCGCAGGCCGTACGGTCGGCGTCCGACGGTGAGGCGCTCATCGCGCCCAGCGTCACCGTCCGTCTGCTCCAGGCGTTCGCGGACCTGCCCGCCGGCCGGCCCGTGGCCCAGCCGGTCTCCCCCGTCACCGCCCGCGAGGAGCAGGTGCTCCTCGCCGTCGCTCGCGGGCTGACCAACACCGAGATCGCCGATGCACTGCACATCAGCCTCAGCACGGTGAAGACGCATCTGGCCAGCCTGATGGCCAAACTCGGCGCCCGCAACCGGGTCGAGATCGCGATGTGGGCCTACGAAACGCGCCGTATCCTCCTCGGAACCTGAACCGGGTGCCGGGCCATGCCCCAATCGCTCCGCTGGAGCGGAAGAACGGCTGGACGCTGGCCGAGGAGGCCGGGCATACAGGCCCGGACCGGCTCCACCGGCTTTTGAACCGGATCGACTGGGACACGGAGGAGGTCCTGGACGACGTGCGCGAGTACGTCGTCGAGCATCTCGGGGACTCCGGTGCGGTGCTGATCGTGGACGACACCGGCTTCCTGAAGAAAGGCGACCGCTCGGCCGGGGGCCAGCGGCAGTACTCCGGGACCGCGGGGCGGACGGAGAACTGCCAGGCCGGCGTCTTCCTCGCCTATGCCACCGGCCGCGGCCGCACCCTGATCGATCGCCGTCTCTACCTGCCGGCGTCCTGGACCGATGACCGTGAACGGTGCCGACGGGCCGGCATCGACGATGCGGTCGTCTTCGAGACCAAGGTCGCCATGGCCAGGGCCATGGTCTGTCGGGCGATCACGGAGAAGGTCCCGTTCGGATGGGGCACCGCGGACGCCGGCTACGGCTACTCCAAGAGCTGGCGATCAGAGCTGGAGGCGGCGGACGTCTTCCACGTCATGGCCACCACCCGTCACGACACCGTCGTCACCCGCTGGGCGATCGACCACCCCGTCCACGACCTGTTCGACGGTCTTGCACGGCAGAAATGGAAGCGCCGGTCCTGCGGCAGCGGGGCTCACGGCCAGCGGATCTACGACTGGGCCCGCGTCGAAGTCCGGCCCTGGCACCGACCCGACCGCCGCCACTGGGTGATCGCCCGCCCGCAGGAGATCTCCTACTACATCGCCTACTGCCCCGCCGAGACCACGCTCGACGAACTGATCCGCATCGCCGGCAGCCGGTGGGCCATCGAGGAATGCTTCCAGACAGCGAAGCAGGAGTGCGGCCTGGACGACTACCAGGTCCGCCGCTATCCCGGCTGGCACCGCCACATGACCCTGGCCATGGCCGTCCACGCCTGCCTGACCGTCCTGCGGGCCCGCGAGCTCGACGCCGACAAAGCAGAAACGGATCCTCCCCGCTCATCCACCTCAGCCTCGCCGAGATACGACGGCTGATCACCCGCCTCACCAGCCGACGCCCCGCACCTGTCGAGCACATCCTGCACTGGTCACACTGGCGCCGACGACGTCAGCACCAGGCCCGCACCAGTCACTACAAACGACGCGGCCACAGTCCCTGACCTGGCCATCAGCCACATCAAAAACCGTTGCAGTACTAAGTAGCCGTTGTCGTACCGATCATGGTGGACGTCGGTTCGAAGAGGGCGACCCGGTCAGGTGATCTCCAACTGGTACGCACATGAAGGCAGGGCCTCCTGTTCAGTTCGAGGTTGTCGACGTCCGAACCATCACAGTCTTTGTCTCGCTCACCGGTTCGGGAATGCTGGCGACCGCCCGGACCGTGCACATCGCCTACGACTCGGACATGACGGACGCAGAGCGGGAGGCCGCGTGGGACGCGATGCCCGTGCCGTTGTGGCTGGAGGGCCGGGGCGGGCAGCCGGAGGGCTACTGCCGCCGGCAGCTGCTGAACGCTGTGCGCTACCCGGCAACGCCCCCGACGCCGTCCAGGTCATCGACAGATTTCGCGCGTTGACTGCGGAGAGCATTCACCGTGCTACATATTGTGACTTTGGCGAGTTGGGCGCTTACCTCTGCGGCCGTCGAATCCGCATGGCGCTCGCCAGGAACGAGAGGGGTCTGTGGCGATGGCGACGAGCGAGGACGGCTCGCAGGTGCGAGACGTGGCGGGCGGAGTGCGGGAGCTGCTGCGAGGGCCTGGCGGCAGCCGGGCGGAGACCAAGTGGCGGCGGGGGCTTCGGGCCGGCCGGGAGAGCAACGTGCTCTTCGGTGTGGCGCTGCACGCCGCCGAGGCGCGCGGACAGCGGGCTCTGACGGATCTGGAGCAGGCGCTGCTGGAGATCCTCACAGCGGTGCTGACGGATGAGGAGATCTCGGCGGCTGCGACAGAGTACCGCTCTGCTGTCCGGGACCTGAACGGGCAGGTGGCGTGCTGCCGACGGTGGTCACCTCACGGTCGGCATCCCAGCCGTTCACGCTGGAGGACTGGTGGGCGCATCAGCCGAAGGTGCGCGCGGAGAACGCCGGCCGGGCGAACTGCGCGACCGTGGACGTCGCCTCGGTCACGGCAGGTATGCCGGTCGACAGCCCCGAGTTCGAAGCGGCCATGGCGGACGTCGGGTTCGGCGCGACCGTTGTCTGCGGGCCCCCGCCGGAGGAGCCCGACGAGGGGGACGAGAACCGCTCCTACCGAGCTGGCTTCGAGTTGGAGAGCTTTCACTGCCTCCGGGCGGTCGGTGACCAATGGGGCAGCCGTGACGAGATCTTCTGGTCGGTCGGCGCGCGGTCGGACAACGACAACGGCACGGTCTACACCTCGCCCGAGTTCGGCAAGATGGAAGAGGGCAAGACCCAACCGTTTCCGCCCGGCGCGACCATCTTCAGTGGTCCCACTTCGAACGCCGTGGTCGTCAATGTCCTGGTTTGGGAGGTCGACGGCAGCCCCGGCGCCTGGTACTCGGCGGTCAAGAACGCCATGCGCGCGTGGCTGGACAAGCCGTTGTGGATGGACCTCCTCGGCATCGCCATGGGTTTCGTGCCGCTGCCCGGCAACACGCTCGCGGTCGATATCGCCATCGAGCTGGCCCAGCTCTTCGTCGACATCATCGGGATGATCCGCAACGAGAACGACCTGTCCTGCGAACGAATCATCGTCTTCGACCGCAACGCCCTGATGAGTCTGTACCACCGGAAGAACGACACCTGGACGTTCAACGGCGACGGCTGGCACAGCCTGCGTGTCAAGTACATCGGCGACCGCCCGCTCTTCCCGGCCGGAGCCATCGACTACGTCACGGTCGACTCACCCACCAGCGCGGTCAGCACACCGATCAGCCTCGGCTGGAGGAGCGCGGCGCCGCCCGCGCTGTGCTCCGCCGGAGGCAAGCTGCACTGCCTGTACATCCGGCCGCGCGACCACGCGGTCATGTGGGCGGTCAACAGCGACGGCCTCTGGACCCGACCCGTGCGTGTCCAATCCTTCCCCAACAGCCAGTACCGACCCGCCATGGCCGTCAACGTTCTCGGCCAGCTCCACGCGGCGATCGTGGACATGAACGGCCAGATCGTCATCAGCACCTACAGCTCCCGTGACGACACCTGGAGCGAAACCACGCCCGCACGCAATCGCCTGACCGACCGAGCGCCCGCCCTGACCACGTTCCCCGCCTTTATCTACGGACCGAAGCTGACCCTCCTGAACCGCCAGCAGAACGGCTCGTTGGGCAAGAGTCGCCGCTTGGACGGAGTCTGGATGCCCGAGGACGGCCCGGCATCTGTCAACTACTGGAAGACCGCCCACGCCCCCTCCATCGCCAGGTTCAAGGACCATCTGTGGCTCGCCTGGGCCAGCGAAGGCGGATACCTGCACATCGCCTACATCGAGAACAGCCTCTACGCCAACTACCACACCGTGGACGCCCCCCACAGCGTTTCCTTCGCCGACGGCCCGGCCCTCGCCACCCACGATGACACCCTCTGGCTCGCCGTCCGCGGGTCGGCCGGCAAACTCCACCTCCACCCCCGCAACCAGGACGGCTGGGACGCGACGAACCACAAGATCGTCGACGTGGAGGCCATGCTGGGTGAGCCCACCCTGGCCTCCCACGCCGGACAGCTGTACCTGGCGTACCGCCGCCCCTGACCACGGCAACCCGGCGTCGCCACATCCGATCGAGGCCGCCGCCGATGCCGGCGGCGGCCTGCAGTCCGCCAAGCCACGGCCCGCGGGCGAGGCAGCCGATTGAGAAGGAGCGCAACGTTGAGCTGGGACGGAAACTGTCAGGCAAACGCCCAAAATGCGCCGAACGTGGAGACGCTGGCCATTGCCGGTCGTGACGGATACCTGTACGGAACGTCGGATCGTGACCGGCCGTTGCCTTATCGATCTTGCTGGGCGTGAGTTCGAGTCGGCCGACTCGGTCGGGTGACCTTCTGGTGGACAGGGCATGAAAGTGGGGCCTCCCGCACAGCTCGTGGGTGTCGCATCCAGCCGAGCAACAGGAGGCCCCCGATGCCGCAGTCTTCCGTGCCCGCGTCATTGGC
Source organism: Streptomyces sp. NRRL B-24572 (assembly GCF_002156145.1). Taxonomy (NCBI): domain Bacteria; kingdom Bacillati; phylum Actinomycetota; class Actinomycetes; order Kitasatosporales; family Streptomycetaceae; genus Streptomyces; species Streptomyces sp. NRRL B-24572. The sequence continues at coordinate 15,822 of NZ_MWIG01000584.1, forward strand.
GTCCAACTCCGCTGCCCTGTCGTGTGATTGTCTCGCTCACCGGTTCGGGAACGCCGGCGACCGGCCGCACAGGCGACCGAGATACCCCTCGGACATGACCGACGCGGAATGGGCCGTCGTACGCGACGCGATGCCCGTCCCGGCCTGGCTGGAAGGCCGCGGCGGGCAGCCGGAGCGCTACTGCCACCGGCAGCTGGTCGACGCGGTGCGCTACCTGGTCGCGGGCGGCATTGCCTGGAGGGCGGTGCCCGCGGACTTCCCCGCATGGGACCGCGTCTACGCCTTCTTCCGGCGCTGGCGGGACAAGGGCCTGGTCGTGGAGTTCCACGACCGGCTGCGCGACTGGGTCCGCCGGACCGCGGGCCGTGATCAGGAGCCGACCGCCGGGATCATCGACGCGCAGTCGGTGAAAGGAGCCGCGTCGGTGCCGACTGCCAGCCGGGGGTTCGACGGCGGGAAGAAGGTGAACGGCCGCAAGAGACACATCGTGGTGGACACTCTCGGGCTGCTGCTGGCGGTGATGGTCACGGCGGCGTCGGTCACCGACCGGGACGCGGGGCAGACGCTGCTGGTCCGGCTACGGAAGCAGCATTGGCGCATCTCGCTGGTGTGGGCCGATGGCGGCTACACCGGACGCCTGGTCGACCTCGCCCGCGATGTCCTGCGGATCACGCTGACGGTGGTCAGACGCAGCGACAACGTCACGGGTTTCGTGGTGCTGCCGAAAAGGTGGCTGGTGGAGAGGACGTTCGCGTGGCTGATGCACTCACGCCGCCTGACCCGCGACTACGAGATGCGCACCGACACCTCCGAGGCGATGATCAGGTGGTCGATGAGCATGGTCATGAGCCGCCGACTCGCCCGGCGAGCACGCTGAACATCCCCGGGCGTTCCTCGACCAACCAGCCCCGCACGGCCAGGCGCTTCATCTTCGACCGCACTCCCTCCACCTTCGCGGCGACCACCTTCATGCCCAAGGCCGCCGCGAGCTGCCGACAGTCCATCTCTTCCCCGCTCTCCGCCAGGACTTTCACGAGCCGCTGGTAGTCCGGCGCCAGCGAGTCGAGAGCGAGCCCTTCCCTCCAGACCGGCACCACCGATCCGGGCACGGCACCGGCGACCCGCGCAGGCCGTTCACCGGCTACCCCGGCCGGCGGCGCCTCCTCTCCCACAGGAGGTTCTGCCAGGACTTCGGCCACCGTCTGACGGGCAATCACGAACCGCTCCCACGCGGCTTCCGCCTCCCACAGCTCGGCCTGCAGAACCTCCACCCGCTGCCGAGCAGCACGCTCACGCTCCTCCAGCAGCCCCATCACCGACGGCATCCGGCACCTCCACCGAAGAGACGACACGACACCCCGTCTCTGCCGCCGTGGCACCGGCACTATGCCTGAACAGCGGAAACGCACCCGTCATTATCGGAAAGACAACGGCTTCTAAGGGATGTCCCGTAAATGATCTTCAAGTTGCCTCGGGCATGGTCGATCGTGGTCAGGACCGTTGATCTATCCGGCGAGGGCGAGGTTGTGCATCCGGGCGGTGCCGAGCATGGCGTGGTGCACGCCGTCGCCTTTCAGGCGGCAGTCGCGGAGGATCTTCCAGGTCTTCATGCGGGCGAAGGCGTGCTCGACACGGGCGCGACCCTGGCGGTGAGGAGCGTTGTGGTCTTCCCTCCAGGCCGGCAGTTCGCTCTGCCCGCGTTCGCGGCGGTGCGGGATGACCAGGCCGGTGCCCCGATAGCCCCCCTCGGCGATCACGGTGGTGCGGCCGACGGCTTCCTCGGCTCCGGACAGTGCCCACGCTTTGCAGTCGTTGCGGTTCCCGGCAAGCGGCCGGCCGACCACGACGGCCAGTCGGGTGTCGGCGTCGATGAGGACCTGGTGGTTGGTGGAGTACCGGTAGTTCTTCGACCGCTCGGCGATGGTGTGGTCGCGGGTGGGGACCAGGGTGCCGTCCACGATGAGTACGGTGTCCTTGGCGAACCGTTTGCGGGGCTGGAGTGCGAGCATCGGCCCGAGGTGGTCGATGATGCGGTCCGCCGCCGACTTCGAGATCCCGAACAGCGGGGCGAGCTGCCGCATGGTGAGGTTCGTGCGCCAGTAGGCCGCGACCAGCAGGGCCCGGTTCTCCAGCGGGAGGCTCCACGGCCGGCCTTTGCGGACCGCGTCCGCGCCTGCGCGTCGCAGAACCGTCACCAGCTTCCCGAAGGCACGGGGGCTGAGCCCGGTGAACGGGGTTATCCAGCAAGGTTCCGACGCCGTGATCACACCATTCACTGCGTGATCATTCCACTGCTCCAGGTTCCTCCTGTTCGAACGCGATGCGGCAACGTTTCACCTGGTTGGCCACCTGCTCCATGAACCAGCGCATGACCTCGTAGGGGACGACGCGCTCGTCAGGGCTGTAGACGCGGATGGTCGATTGCAGACTGGGGTCCTCGTCCGGGACAAGCGCTACCAAGAAGGCGGGGCCGGGCAAGTGGGTCACCTCGGCGTCGGACTTCTCAGCCCCCATGGCCGGCGCAGGCACTGCCTCGCTCAGCTCCACAGCCCAGGCATCGTCGGGCAAGGCGTAGTGGAACAGGACGGCGTAGTGACGACCTGCGTGTTCTCGCAGCTCCCATGGCATGTCAGCAGGCTGCCACAACTGCCGTGCCGGAGGCCCGCGGGTATCCCGGATCTCACAAGCGTGCGTCCGGCCGGTGTTTACGGGACAGCCCTTGACCTCGTCGAGCCGGATCAAATTCAGCCCTGACCAGCGAGGCAGCTACCTCCCGGCTCGCAACGCTCAGTCACTGCTGCACGGAACCTGGGCCAGAACCCGTTCTCGCATGCAAAGCCAATCCTGGACAGCCTCTCCGCCCGCACCGGTGCGGGCATCCGCTGCTGGGCGAAGAAGAACAAGGTCGAGCTGTGCTTCACCCCGACCTATGCTTCCTGGGGTCAACCCGATCGAGGCCTACTTCGGCCCGCTGCGGCAGTTCACCCTGGCCGGCTCCCACCACCGCAGCCACCCTGCGTAAACCCGGGCGCTGCACCGCTACCTGCGCCGGCGCAACACCGGCGCCCGCCACCCCGACGTACTTGCCGCCCAGCGCAAGGAACGCGCCCGCACTCGCAGCGAGAAGGGCTATTCGCTGGGGCGGACGCCCCCTCGACACTGCGGCCTGACCAACCGCGAACAGCGTCCCTCGAACACCGACGAGGCAAGTTCAGGAGAAGGACAGCGACAGAGGGATGCCTCAGGAGGCGAACGGCTCGATCTCCCCCGCGAAGACGATGACCTGGTCGATGAGGCTCCGCCGCAGATGGACGACGTCCGTTCCCGCCAGGCGGGGGCCTCCATCAGGCGTGGTGAAGACCCACTGGTACCGGGCCCATTCGTCAGGCATGTCCACCGCTGAGCAGCGCACCATCGTGCCGGTCCCTGCCGGGTGGCGTCGGATGTCCAGCACGAACCGCTCGACCGCCCCGATTCCTTCGCTGCGGCCCAACGGCCCCCAGAAGACCACGTCTGAGGTCAGGGCCTGGGAGAGCAGGGCAGTCACATAGCTGTCGTCCGAGGCGTTGAACGCGGAGATGAACGTGTCGATCGCGGAGCGTGCGGTCTCTTCCTGCATGCCCCAGTAATACCAGGCGTTTCGCGTGTGCTCGTCCCACGAGCTGCCTTCCGGTCACGGTGAAGCTTCCCGGTCACAGCGCTACTGAACTTGATTGAGTGATGTCGGTGCCGTTCGCCTGACAGCTGGCCGTGGGCACCGATAGCCGTTGGGTGTGAGGTATGCACAGGGCGGCGGGCTGACCGACGCCGAGAGGGCCGTGCGGGAGCGGTTACGGCTCCAGGCCGTGGAGCGTTTCGAGGGCGGGCAGAAGAACGCGAAGATTGCCGCTGCTCTGCGGATCAGCGTCCGGTCGGTCGAGCGGTGGCGCCGGGCCTGGCGCGAGGGCGGCGAGGCGGGAGTCCTGTCGAAGGGGTCGCCGGGAAGACCTCGACTCAGTGACGCCCAGATCGCCAGGCTGGAGCGGGAGTTGGAACGTGGTCCACTGGCTCACGGCTGGACGGACCAGCGGTGGACCCTGGCACGGATCAAGACGCTGATCGGTCGGCTCTTCCACGTCTCCTACACGGTCGAGGGCACCTGGCGGCTGCTCAAGCGCCACGGCTGGAGCTGGCAACAGCCCACCAGGCGCGCGATCGAGCGCGACGACGCGGCGGTCGAGGTGTGGAAGAAGGAGACCTGGCCGCGGGTAAGAGCACCGCGGTGGAGCGCGGGGCCTGGATCGTCTTCGAGGACGAGGCCGGGCAGTCGATGACTCCGCCGCGCGCCAGGACCTGGGGCCGGATCGGCCAGACCCCGGTCGTGAAGGTGAGGGTCCGTGGCTCCGGGCGCGTGTCGATGGCGGGCATGGCCTGCTGCAAGCCGGGCCAGCGGTCCCGGCTGATCTACGCGATCCGTGAGTACCGGGGCCGCAAGGGCGAGCCGAAGGGCTTTGGCTGGCGCGACTTCCGCGACCTGATCGTCTGCGCTCGCCATCCAGCTCGGCGGACCGATCGTGCTGGTCTGGGACAACGTCCGCCTGCACCTGACGGCCGGGATGCGCGAGTTCATCGACGCGAACGCCGAGTGGCTCACCGTGTTCCAGCTGCCCACCTACGCCCCGGACCTCAACCCACAGGAGGGGATCTGGTCGCTGGTCAAGCGCGATATCGGCAACCTTGCCGCGGCCGACCTCGGCCAGATCACCCGAGCGGTGAAGCGCCGACTCAAGCAGATTCAGTACCGGCCGCACGTGGTCGACGGCTGCCTTACCGGCACGGGCCTGGCCCTCGGCATAGACGAACCGGAGAGCCCCTGCGAGCCGCCACCCCGGCCTCCCGCCGATCAGCGCGCCACTGGTAGCGATCACTTTGCTGCGCTTGTATAGGCGCCGTGAGCCCAGAACCCGCCTTCGCAGATGTAGCCAATCCAACGCCCGAGGAGATGACCGCCTGGGCCTACGAGCCTGAAGCGCAACCCCCGGTCTCCCAGGACTGGGACATCATCGCCACACGCCCAGCCTTCGGCTCCCTCTTCCTGGCCCTCGCCGCTGACAGGGAGTGCCCCCACCGCCGCTTCTTCCTCGGCTGCCTCTACCTCCTGGCCGGCGATTCCGTGCGCACGCGCTTCCAGACCATGCCCGAAGCAAGCCTGAGGGAGCTCACCGACGAGGCGATGTCAACCGGAGAAGCCTGGGTCAGCACTTGGGCGGCACGCACCCGAGCTCTGCTTCGTGCGCCCGAATCGTTCGACTACGAGGCTTGGTGCGACCCACGCGGGCTGGCCAGCACGCCGACGTGATCAACCGCCCCGCGACATCACCAGTTCAACCTCAGTAGCTGGTGCAGGGTCTTCAGCGTCCTTGTGAGATGCCACAGCTTGTTCCATCGGTCGAGAGCCGCCGGGGTGTTTTTCCTGGCCCTGTCCAGATGCGCGAGCGCTGTCGCTCGCTCAGTGGGATCGGCGGCTGTTCCAGCTGGGCGTGTCCGGGAGGTGTTCCTTTGCGGTCGGCCGTGGTGGTGGTCAGGTCACGGAGTAGAAGCGGATGGCGACTTCGGAGTCGTTGCCGCGGGCGAGGCCGATGAAGACGGTGCGGGCGAGCCAGAGGTGGGCTGGGGCGTCGGTGCGGAAGACGGGGGAGGTTCGGTAGTACACGCCTGTCTCGGACACCTGCAGGGCGCCGTCGTGCTGGGCTGGGGAGGTGGGGTCGTCCTCGTGGTAGTAACCGCGGTTGGTGATGTCGATGACCGCGCCGTCATCGGCTTGGAGGAGGTATCGGGCATCGAGCTGGTAGACCCCGCCGCGTCTGTCGCACCAGTCGCCGCCGCCGGCCAGGACGGTGCCGCGCAGGCGTGGGCCGTCGACGGTTCCGCCGGTGATGGGGATGTACTCGGTGATTTCGCCGGCGCCGTGCCCGATGTGCAGGGAGGGCGCGAGGAAGACGCGGACCTCGAAGGCGAAGTCGAGGGCGGGGGTGAAACCCGGTCCGACGGCGGGATGCGATTCTGGGGCGATCACGGGACTCCGTAAGGCTGCGGGGCTGGCGGGTCGGTACGGCGGATCCTAGACAAGTCATACCCAGCCTGGTCAACAGCGTTGACATAGCGCAGCTGATGGGTGTGCTCTGTGGTTCGTGCGACTGCGGGGTGTCTCGCGCGAGCATTTCCCACGCGATCGAACATCGAGGTAACACTCCGCGATCGCTCCCCAAGATCTGTGCCAGAACCGAGTTCTGAGAACGGCTCGCCGAGAAACGGTGTTGTCAGTGGGTTCTGCCAGGGTGTGCTTCGTGGAGGAACTGGTGGAGCGTGTCGACTGTCAAGATCGTGTCCTGGGGGTGGTCACCCGTCGGCAGGCCGTCCGGGAGGGATGGCTGCATCGAATCGCCTCGACGGTGTGTCGTGATGAGCGTGGTCGGATCCTCGTCCATCGACGCTCGGAACACCTGTCGCGCTTCCCCGGGCTCTATGAAGTCATGGTCGGTGGCGCCGTGGGTGTCGGCGAATCCTATGAACAGGCTGCCGGGCGGGAGCTGGCCGAAGAGCTGGGCATCCGTGGCCTGCCGCGCTTGCTGTTCACGTTCATCAACCGCAGCGGCCTGAGCCCTCACTGGCTCGGCGTGCATGAAGTCGTGGTGCCGGAGGCTGTGACCCGCGATCCCGATGAGGTCGCCTGGTATGGCTGGCTGACCGAGCCCGAGCTTCACTCGGCTCTGTTGGAGTGGCACTTCACTCCCGACAGCCATGAGGCCTTCAGCCGGTATCTCGTGTTCCGGGCCGCGCAGTCCTGACCTTTCTCGCCTTCCGCGGTTCCGGCAGGCCGACACCAGTGCCCTCTGCACCGTCTCGTGGCCAACGCCGTACTTCCGCATGACTGCACGCAGCGACAGGCCGGCCTTGGCGTCACGGCGGATCGCCGCGTACAGATCGACCTTGGACTTCGGCAGCACCCGGGCCCCTCGTCGTGCAGAGCACAACCATGGTCCCGAAGCAAGCACCCAGGTGTTTCCAGAACTCCGGCAACATCACTCTCCCATGGATCCGCGCGCGTTCTCGCTGCTGAGCGACAGACATTCCGGAACTCACCTACATAGCCACCCCCGACTGGCAACAAGTCCTCCGCGCGGGCCACGACGCCTACGACATCTCCGGGCCTGAGAGGGACTGGGAGGCACACATGGACGACGTCGCCGCGCGCACGCTCCCTCTGCCCTGCGATGTCACGGGGCTGCTGCGCACACTGCGCGAGCGCCTGCACGAGCTCGTCGACGACGAGCCGCTCATCGTGCTGCAGGCGACCGAGGAAATGGAGGCGATCGTCGCCGCGTTCGGCCCGATCGGCACCGGTCCGGTCGAACTGGGCCCATATCTTCGCGGCCTGGGGCGCGGCGTTCTACGGTGGCTGGTAGCACTTGCCGCAGGAGGAGCCGATGAGCGCCCAGCCCGACCACACACCCGTCGCCCCGTACGCGCCCGCACCCGGCGCCCCGGCCGAGCTCCTTGCACAGCTCCGGGCCGATCGGCGTGCGGAACGGTGGGTGCCGGCCTTTGAGGGGGAGTGGGCGGCCGCGTTGGAGGAGTCGCGTCGGTCGTTCTCCTTGAACACCCTCTACGAGGTCGTCCACGTCTGGCAGGCCCGTCTGGCTTCCGCCTCCGCGGTCGACACGTTCGTGGCCTCCGGCCACGATGAGACTGGGTTCATGGACATGGCCGAGCTCCGCGGCCGGCGGCGCCGGTGAGCATGCCCCTGTACGCGGTCCGCTTCTCACCACCAGCCGCGAAGGTCCTCGCCCAACTTCCAGAGCACGCCGAAGAGACGGTCTGGGATCTGCTCGACGCCGCTGCGGCCGACCCGTGGGGCTTCCGCCAGTGGGACCCCGACGACCCCGAAGGCGAGGACGTCCGGATCGCGTCCGCCGGCCGCCTGTCCGTCATCTACTTCGTCAACCGAGCCCTTCGGCACCTGTCCGTCCTGGACGTCGTCTGGCTCGGCTGATGAGCTTGTGCACGGTGAGCGGTGGGAGGCCGGGGCTCCCAGCGAGCCTGGTGTTCACATCTGCCGTGCAGGCGTCAGGTCTGCGTCTGCTGGTGGGAGAGCAGGCCGGCGACGGCCTGGACCGTCTCGCTCATGTGCTCGCGGTGGCCGAGGTGGCGGGCGAGAGCCCGCCAGTTCTTCAGATGGGCGATGCCGTGCTCGACGCGGATCCGCCTGGAGGAATGTGCCTTGCGCTGTCGCTCGTGCATTTCCTCGTACCGGTCCGGAGCGTTCTTCTTGAACTTGCGGTGCGGTGGCGTCACGAAGCGTCCGCCGGCCTGGGTGCCGAGTCCTTGGTAGCCGGCGTCGGCGAGGATATCGACTGCTGGACCGTCGGCCAGGAACTTGACCAGTCCTGACTCGCGGGCGTGGGTGATGTCCGCACAGCTTGCCGGACTGGCCGGGCTGCAGAACAGCAGCCGCCCGTCCCCATCGGTGAAGATCATGGACTTCACGGCGTTCTGCTTGTTCTTGCCGGAGACAAAACGATCCCGGTCCTTGCGTCCGGCGGCCGGACGGCGGACCCGGATCTCGGTGCCGTCGATGATGCCGGTCTTCCCACTGGCGCCGAGGTGGATCTTGCTCGTGAGCCCGCCTCGCGAGCGTCCCAGGGCCTCATCAGAGCGGTGACGCGCTGGACTCCTGCGCCGACCCGGAATCTTCGGGGCACGAGTGGAGGCGCCAGCCGCGTGCTGATGAGCGCGGCAGGTCGTGGAATCGACGCTGACCATGCTCCAGTCGATCCGGCCCTCAGCATCGGCGTCGGCCTGGACGGCCCGCAGGATTCTCTCCCACGTGCCGTCCGCCGACCACCTTCGATGACGGTCGTGGACCGTCTTCCAGTTACCGAAGCAGGGAGGAAGGTCCCGCCAGGGGAGGCCGGTCCGCTGCCGGAACAGAATCCCGTTGATCACACGGCGGTGGGATTGCCAGCGTCCACCCCGCCCGCGATTCGTCGGCAAGTGCGGCTCCAGTCGAGCCCACTCTTCATCCGAAAGATCTCCCCGCCCCATGTCCCACGGAACGAGTGCCCAGCGGGAGTGTCACGCGACCCATCGGACACGACCTAAGGGTTGTCCCGTAAGTGATCTTGCTCTGCGATGATCTCGACCGTGCCAGGCGTGATCACGGCGTCCGAGCCGTCATGGATAGCTCCGTTCACCGGTCTGAGTCCCCGCGTCTTCGGCAGGTTGGTGACCGCGCTGCGTCGCGAGGGTGCCGATTCCCAGGGTCGGGGCCGGCCGTGGAAGCTGTCGTTGGAGGACCGGGCGCTGCTGGTCGCCGCGTATTGGCGGACGAACTTGACGATGCGGCAACTGGCCCTGCTGTTCGGAGTGTCGAAGTCGGCGGTGGACCGGGTGGTCAACGACCTCGGCCCGAGGTTTGCGCTGCGCCCTCGTCGGCGGTTCGCCAAGGACGCGGTGCTGATCGTGGACGGCACCTTGGTGCCCACCCGGGACCACACCGTGGCCGAGCGGTCGAAGAACCATCGCTATTCCACCAACCATCAGGTGGTCATCGACGCCGACACCCGCCTGGTCGTGGTGGTCGGTCGGCCGTTGCCCGGCAACCGCAACGACTGCAAGGCGTGGGCACTGCCCGGAGCCGAGGACGCCGTCGGCCGCACCACCGTGATCGCCGACGGGGGCTATCGGGGCACCGGCCTGGTCATCCCGCACCGCCGCGAACGCGGGCAGAGCGAACTGCCGGCCTGGAGGGAAGACCACAACGCTTCTCACCGCCAGGGTCGCGCCCGTGTCGAGCACGCCTTCGCCCGCATGAAGACCTGGAAGATCCTCCGCGACTGCCGCCTGAAAGGCGACGGCGTCCACCACGCGATGCTCGGCATCGCCCGCCTTCACAACCTTGCCCTGACCGGATAGCGGATCTGTGCCTACAGGACCGCGTATGCGACCGCGTTTGGGATCTCAGTGCGCAGTGCTGGCGTGGTGGGAAATCTGGTTGACCCGATATGGATGATGAAGGCGTGATCTCCAAGGGGCGTGCCGTCGAACGGGTGGAGTCGTTGCTGGCCACGATGCGGCTGGCACACGAGCTGGTCGTCCACGAGGTGAAGGAGCACGCGGTGGGCTGGCTCGTCTTCTGGAACTCGGCGGAGTACGCCCGCACCCGCGATCTGCGCGATCTCCTCGTCGGCGGCGGCCCCTACCTGGTGGACCGGTACGACGGGAGCGTCCACCACATCCCTGTCACCACGTGGATGGGCGAGGACTGGGAGGAGCTCTACCTCCGGCAGATCAAGGGGGTGCGGGCGCCCGACCCCCTGGCCGCTTCCGTGCTCGCGCTGATGAACTCCGCCGGGACGGTGGCCGCGATGCATCACCTCCGCAAGCAGGCTCCGCGCTTGAGCCTGCAGGAGGCGAGGACCTACGTCATGGCCGTCCGAAACGGAGTCGAGCCGCCACACGAGCTGGCGGACCTCACCAGGGAAGAAGAGGCCTGCCCACCCCTGGCGATCGAAACAGTGGCCGGCCCGGACCGCCTGTAGTCCGCTTGTGAGGGCGAGGCCCAGATCGTGTGGCTACGGCAGACCTCAAACGCGGCCTGAGATCACTTGCGGGACAGCCCTTAGAGGTCCTAACAGAA